>NZ_JAPTFX010000008.1:0-67941 GCF_030985895.1 Stenotrophomonas sp. Sm6012
TGCGGGGGCGCTGCAAGTACGTCCATGTAAGCTCGGTCGCCGCATCCATGCGGCTCACGCCCCGCAACCGGACCCACCCCGCCTTCGACAGATTCCCGCGATCTGTCGGAACGGCGTTCTGCTTTGGTGGGTGTCGACCTTGGTCGACACGGTAGATCTGATCAAAGTTTGACTATCGATATCTGATGGATGTGTCGACCCAGGTCGACATCCACCAACAGCCGCAGGAAACGATCTGGGGCAGAGCCCCCTGAGTCAGGGGGCGGCCGCGAAGCGGCGGGGGTGTGGGAGCTGGTAAGTGGGGCCCACGGTTCGCGCAGCGAAGCGTGGGAGCGACAGCGCGCATGCGATGACGCGTACCAGCCCTGCCAACAAAAAAGTGCCGGTGTCAAGTCTTTCGCGCAAATCACGCAGGGCTTGAAACCGTATATGGGACAGTAGGTTAGCTCTTTTCGGGGCCGCTTTGCAGAACCGCGGCTTCGTCGGCTAGGAGCCACATAAGAGCGTCGGGAGAGAAAGCCGCATCGCACCGTGTCGTGCTGGATTGCCGAGGAACGGCGGGCCTGTCGCGTCATCATAGCCCAAGAGGCTTGGCGGCATCCAGAATGAAGAACGCGCAGCCGGTGGCTGCGCGTTCGATGGATGCCGTTGGTATGTGACGCCATCATGTCGGCTTCGATGGCGCGCTCCGGGTCGCCGTGCCCTTCCTGAATCCCCGATCCCCCGCCATGAACGCCTCCAGCATGTGCGGGATCAATTTCTCTGCATCGACCACCTCGCCATACGCCTGCGCGTGCAGCGAGGCGTAGCGGTCGAGGTCGGCTTTCAGGCTTGCCGGGCAGGCGAAGGTCAGCTTGACACTCTCGGTCTTGGGCAGAGGCCCGAGCCGCAGCTTCTTGGTCGTGGTCATTGCGAAGCTCCCCGGTTAAAGAACAGGGGCTGGTACGGCCGCAGCACCAGATCCCGGTTGACGATGATCCGCACCGGCAGGCCGGGCCGCGTGGTCAGCGTCGGCTGGATGTTCATGTTGCGCCGGGTGATCTCCTGTCCGACTTGATTGATGCTGTCCTGGGCGCTATCACGCCCGGCGATGACGATGCGGTTGCCGTCCTGGCGGTTCTCCGGCGCGGCCAGTTCGGCGCCCACGCCCAGCAGCGTCGTCAGCACCGCGCCCGAGACGATGCGCTTCCAATGCCAGTCCACGTCGTCCTCCAGGCCGGCGTAGCCCGCTGGATCGGTGCCCACAAGGTTGTCGAGCGTCAGCGATGAGGTATCCGGCAGGATGACCCGGTTCCACACCACCTGCACGCGGCTCTGCCCATAGCTGACCTGGCTGTTGTACTTGCCCAGGATGCGCGACCCCTGCGGGATCAGCAGGAACTTGCCCGTGGCCGTGTCATAGACCGGCTCTGTGACGGTGGCGATCACATCGCCCGGAAGATCGGACTTGATGCCTGTCACCAGCGCCCCGGCGATCACGGTTCCGGCCATCACCTGATAGGGCGACGCCGGCAGCGCCAGATTGCCGGAATTGCGGGTTTCCGTAGAGCCGGCTTTCAGGAACGCCTCTTTCTGGTCTTGCCGGTTCTGCACGGCAGTCGGGTCGGCGGGCTGGGCCGCCGTCGAGGCCGGCCCGGCAGCGAGCGGGTCGAAGGCCGCGAGTGCGCTTGCACCGCCGGGCGCACCCGGCGCCGCCTGCGCTATCGTGGCGGCCGCCTGCCCTTGGCCGCCCGAGCGGAAGAACACCGACGAAGCCGCAGCGGCTTCCGCCTCCTTGCGCAAGGCGTCGTTGGGATCGTGGCCAGGGGCCGCGTAAGCGGCCACGGCCGGCTGCTGCGAGTTCACGATGGCCGGGCCGAGGTCGCCCGGTAGCGGCCGCCCCAGCTCGGGCACTTTCGGCGTCAGCTTCGAGTAGTCCGCCGGCAGGCCGTCCAACCCTTCGGACTTCGAGACACGATCGACGTTGTAAAGCTCGGTCTGCTCGCCCGCGCCGCGCCGCTGCGGTTGCAGCGACCAGATCGTGGCCCCGAGCACGGCGACGGACAGGCCGCCGACGAGGATGGCCAGCGTGCGCCGATTCAGGCGAGTGACTGGGCGCGGCTGGGCGCGCAGCGCCACCGCCTCCGGCGCGACCTTGCCCGCCTGTGGCGTGGCGAGGTCGGGGGTGTCGTCCTGGCTCATGGTCAGTTCCTCCGCGCAACGCCGTCCGTGCGCTCAATTCGCACCACGTCACCCTTGTCCCCGCCCAGGCGCAGTTCGGCGGCGCCGAACAGCCGATCCACGATGTAGTACGGCGAGCGGAAGCGGTAGTTGACCAGTTGCCCGTCGCCTTCCGGCCCGATCACGAACAGCGGCGGCAACTCGCCTTGCGCGATACCGGGCGGGAACTGGATATAGACCTTCGCGCCGTCGTCGAACGCGCGCAGCGGCTTCCACGGCGGGGTGCTGCCGCTGACCGCGTAGCGAAAGCGCAGGTTCTCCAGCGACAAGCCGGAGTCCACCGGCGCGGCGGCGCTGGCCGCCTGCGCTTGGCGCTGCAAGGCCAGCATCCGGTCACGCGGATACTCCCAAGAAGCCGACGCCATCCACGTCTTTTCCGTCGAAGCCAACTCCAGCAGGTACGTCCTGCGGTTGGTGGTGATGACGAGATTGGTCTTGAGGCCCGAGCGGATCGGCTTGACCAGCACATTGACGCGCAGGTCAGCACCGCTGCCGCTCGACGTATCGCCCACGATCCAGCGCACGGTATCACCAGCGGCCACCGTCACCAGCTCCTCGCTCGGCTGGAGCGAAATCACGGTCACGCGGCCTACGGCTGCATAGACTTGGTAGAGCGCGCCATCGGTGAACGGCCACACCTGAATCGCGTTGACGTATCCCTCGCGCGTGGGTGCGACGCGCGCCTCGGCATTGGCCCGTGAGACGCGCACCTTCTCGTCGGCTGGCTCCGGCGTGGGCTTGGCGTCCTCGGCTTCGGGCAATGGCTTCAACTGCGCCGGCATCGGCAGCACCTCGGGCACGGCCACCACCTCCACCGGCGCGGGTGGCTCGGGTAGCGGCTGGGCCTGCACCGGCTGCTCATCGAGCGAGATGGTCGGCGGTGGCTTGCCCTGCGTGGCGCAGCCCGCAAGGGCAGCGAGCATCAACGGCAAAGCGAAAAAGCGGAAAGACAGGTTCATGGTTTTACTCCTTCGGAAGAATCCAGTTCGCGGCTCCACGACAGGCCATTGACGTAAATGCCGAGAGGGTTCTTGCGCAGGCGTTCCTCGGTGCGTGGCGTCTGCTGCACGATGGAAATCACGGCGTTCCAGCGTTCAGTGCCTGCGGCGGCGCCGTTGACGTAGCGCCGCTCCGTCCAGCGCACGTTGAAAGACGTGTCGCTGGCACGGGTCACGCTGGCAATCTGCACCGTCACCGACTCCTTGCCGATGCGCGCGAACGGGTCGTTGACCCGTGCGTAGTCGTTGAGCACGGCCGCGCCCTTGTCGGTCGTGTAGTCGTAGGCGTCCAGCCAGTTCTGGCGGACGACAATGGGGTCGATGGACAGCGAGCGCACCAGCGTCACGAAGCGCGCGATGTGGTGCGCGGTCTGCGCATCGTTGGGCCGGTACGGCGTGGCGGCTTCGCCCACGGCGCGCACCTGGCCCGCGTTGTCCACCTCCACCACGTAAGGCGTCACGATGGACTGCGCCGAGCGCCACACCAGGCCGCCGGCCATCAGAAGTGCGAGCGTGAGGCACCCGAAGGCCATCAGCCGCCAGTTCTTCGCCTGCACACGCGGCGAGCCGATACGGTCGTCCCACACCTGGCCGGCAGCTTGGTACGGCGTGGCAGGCTGCGGCGTGTCGGCATAGCGCACCTGCGGTTTCTTGAATCGCATGGTCAGTTCTCCTTATGAATCGGAATCGCGCAGGCTTGGCCCTTGGCCGGAGCCGCCGCCATCGCCACCGCGCAGCGCGTGGGCGGTGGTGGTCGCGGCATGGGTGAGTTGCTGGCGGCGATGCAGGCGCTTGGCCCAAGCGGGCTGTTCCTGTGTCTGCGCCGTAGCGGCGCCGGATGCGGCCTCGCCTGCGGCACCCTGACCGGATGCCGCGCCCGCGCCGCTATCGGCAGCAGCGCCATTCCAGCCAGCGCGGAAGGGAGCGGCCATGCGTTGCCCGGCAGCGGAAGCGCGGGATGCAGCGCCTCGCCCGGCTGCCTGCGCGCCGGTCTTGGCGACGTTGCCCAGGCCCGCCATTGCGCCTTTCGCACCACCACCTGCGGCGGCGGAGCCGGCCTGGAACGCCGATTTCGCACTACCAGCCGCCGACGTGGCGGCACGCGCACCAGCGCCGGCCAGCTTGGCGGCAGCCGGGGCCATGCGCGCGCCAGCGGCCACGGCACCGCCTACGCCCGTCGCAGCGGCGCCAATGGCGACGGCCGTGCCGGCAGCGCCGACAGCAGCACCGGCCATTGCGCCCGCGCCGAGTTGCGGCGCACCGGACACGAGGCCCGTGGCAATGCCGGGGCCGAAGATCCCCAGCGCCAGCAGCGTGAGTGAGGCCAGCATGATGACCAGCGCGTGGTCGATGGACGGCTCGGCGGGATGGACTTGGAACTGAGCGAACAAGCCCGAGCCGATCCCGACGATCACGGCCAGCACCAGAACCTTGACGCCGGAGGCCACCACGTTGCCTAAGACCTTTTCGGCGAGGAACGCGGTCTTGTTCCAGAGCGCGAATGGCACCAGCACGAATCCGGCGAGCGTGGTCAGCTTGAACTCGATCAGCGTGATGAACAGTTGGATCGCCAGCACGAAGAAGCACAGGACCACGACCAGCCACGCGAGGAACATCACCACGATGGGGTCGAGGTTCACGAACACTTCGGGAAAGCCCGCCATCTCGCCGATCTGCTCCAGAATCGGCGCCCCGGCGTCGATGCCGGTTTTCGCCAGCCGGCCCGGCTGCAAGAAGTTCTCCATCGTGATGGCCGAGCCGGTGGCGGTGATGCCCAATCCCGCAAACGAGCGGAACACGATGCTGGCCAGCCAGTTGAAGTTGTTGATGATGTAAGCGAAGGCACCGACGTAGAGCACCTTGCGCAGCAGCTTGGCGATCACGTCCTCGCCCTGGCCGGTGGCATGGCTCATGGCCCAATACAGGCCGGCGATCGTCATGTCGATGACGATTAGCGTGGCCGTGAGGAACGCCACTTCGCCCCGCAGCAGCCCGAAACCCGAGTCGATATAAGCGGCAAAGGTGTTGAGGAACTGGTCGATGATGGTCACGTCATTCATGGCGTGTCCTCCGGTTCGGCGGGATCGGCCGGCGCCATGCCATCGGCCGGCTCCTCGAAGCTCGGCGGGATCGGCGGCAGGTCGGCCAGCGTCTGGTACTCATCCGGCCCGGCCTGGCCGGAGAAGAAGCGCCGCCGGAAGGCTTCGGCGGCGGCACGGCAAGCATCCTCGCCCGTGGCCTGCCGGTCGGCCGCGCATTGCGCGCGCAATGCCTTGAGCCGCACGGGATCGGCGGCCAGGGCATCGGCAAGGTGGTCGGCCGGCTGCTCGCCGCAAGCGGCCAGCAGCGCGACACACAGGACGAGGACGCATCGCATGGCGGCCTCCCGTCAGTTGCCGTAGAAGTTCACGGGCTGCGGCGTGTACGGCGTGCCGTCGCCCAGGAAGCGCCGCCGCACCTCGCGGGCGCGCTCCGTGGCAGCCGCCTGCCGCGCCAGTTCCAGCGAGGCGGCCCGGTCTTGCGTGATCTGGAGCCGCTGCGACTGGATCGACTGCTTGGCCTGCAAGGCGAGCAACTGGTTCATGGCCTGCATCGCCTGCAAGGCGCCTTGCGCCGACTGGCTCTTGCCCACGAGGTCGGCCAGCACGCTTTCGTCTTCGCCCAGGTTCTGCGACACCTGGGCCTGCATCTGCATGGTGGTCTGCAAGCCGTGGAGCGTGTTCCTCCAACGCTCCTGCGCGTCGCGGTACATCTGGTCGCCGCTGACGGTGGCGGCGTACTGCTCGGGATACAGGCGCGCGAACTCCCGATCCAGATTCGTCACGTCGTAGGCCAATCCTCGGGCCTGGTCGATCAGCCGCTCGGTGGTCGCCAAATTGGCGCGCAACTGGCCGACCACGCTGGACGGCAGGCTGGCGAGGTTGCGCGCCTGGTTCATCAGCATCTGCGCTTCGTTCTGAAGCTGCTGGATCTGGTTGTTGATCTGCTCCAGCGTGCGGATCGCGGTCAGCGTGTTCTGCACGAGGTTGGTGGGATCGACCACGACCCATTGCGCATGGGCGGTGGCGGTGCAAAGCATGGCCGCGATGGCGGCCGCGACAAGGCGCTTCTTCATGGCAGGTTCTCCAGGGGTTGGTCAGCGAGCACCCGGCGCGAGGCCGGGGAACGAGGGCAGCAGGTCGGCCGCCCAATCGAGGCCGCGGTGGCGAAGCCAGGCACCCGCGAAACCGGGCACGCCGGCGTCCAGCAGCACGCGGTCAATGTCGCGCTGGTCTTGCGGCGTGGAAGCGCCCGCGAAGGCCAGCGCCGCCGGCCCCAGGTCGAGGTCGAACAGGCGGTTGCCGAGGCGGGATTGGTAGTAGTAGTCGCGCTTGGGCTGCGCGGTGGCGACGATTTCGATCTGCCGCCTGTTGAGGCCGAAGCCCTCGTAGATCGTGCGAATCTGCGGCTCGGTCGCCTGCGGGTTGGGCAAGAAAATCCGACTCGCGCAGCTTTCGATGATCGCGGGTGCGATGCTCGAATCCTTGATGTCGGCAAGGCTCTGCGTGGCGAATATGACGCTGACGTTCTTCTTGCGCAGTGTCTTGAGCCACTGGCGGATACGCGCGGCAAACACCGGGTCATCGAGGAACAGCCATGCTTCGTCGAGGATCAGCAGCGTGGGCGCCCCGTCGAAGCGTTCATCAAAACGCGCAAAGAGGTAATGCAGCACGGCCATGACGGCGGCCTTGCTGTGCATCAGCTCCTCCATCTCGAAGCACTGCACGTCGGCCGTGCCCAGCCGGTCGTGGTCGGCGTCCAGCAGCTTGCCGTGGGCACCGCCGAGCACATAAGGCGACAGCGCCTGCCGCAGCGTGTTCGATTGCAACAGCACGGAAAGCCCCGTCATCGTGCGCTGCTCCACCGGCGCCCCGGCGAGACTTCCCAGCGCCGACCAGATAGCCGCCTTCTCGTCGGGGCCGACCGCCACGCCTTCGTGCAGCAAGCGGCCTTCGATCCATTCGGCGGCCCAGGTGCGGTAGCCCTCGCGGTCGATGCGTGCCAGTGGCTGGAAGGCGATTTCGCCATCCGTGCCCAGGTCGTAGTGCTCGCCGCCCAGGCCCAGGATCGTGGCCCGCATCGAGCGGCCCATGTCGAAGGCGAAGATGCGCGAACCGCGATAGCGGCGGAATTGCATCGCCAGCGTGGCGAGCAGAACCGACTTGCCCATGCCGGTCGGGCCTGCGACCAGCGTGTGGCCCACGTCGCCGATGTGCGTCACCAGCCGGAACGGCGTCGCGCCATCGGTGCGCGTGACGATCAGCGGCGGGCCGTCGAGGTGGTCGTTCTTCTCCGGCCCCGCCCATACCGCCGACACCGGCATCATGTGGGCCAGATTCAGTGTCGAGACGATGGGCTGGCGCACGTTGGCGTAGGCGTTGCCCGGAATGGACGACAGCCACGCATCCACGGCGTTGAGCGCTTCGGGAATGGTCACGAAGCCCCGGCCCTGGATGACGCGCTCCACCATGCGCAGCTTCTCGTCCGCCACGGCGGCGTCCTCGTCCATGACGGTGACGGTCGCCGTCAGGTAGCCGAAGGCGACTTGATCGCTGCCCAACTCCTGCAAGGCAGCGTCCGCATCGGCGGCCTTGTTGTTGGCGTCGGTATCGACCAGCGGGCTTTCCTGCTGGAAGATCGCTTCGCGCAGCAGCGCGATGACGTTCTTGCGCTTGGCGAACCACTGGCGGCGCAGGCGGGAAAGTTCTTTCTCCGCCTCGGCTTTGTCGAGGCAGAGAAAGCGCGTGCTCCAGCGGTACGCAAAGCCAAGGCGGTTGAGGTCATCCAGAATCCCCGGCCAGGTCGAGGTCGGGAAACCTCGCACCGACACCACGCGCAGGTGCTGGTTGCCCAGCATGGGCGCCAGGCCACCGACCAGCGGCGAGTCGGTCAGCAGCGCGTCGATGTGGAACGGCACTTCGGGCACGCCCACGCGATAGCGCCGCGTCGAGATGGTCGCGTGCAGGTAGGTCAGCGTCTGGCTGTCATCGAGCCAGGCGATCTCCGGCATCACGCCGTCGAGCAGGTCAAAGACGCGATCCGTTTCCGCGACGAAGGCTTGCAGCCGCCCGCGCCAGTCCACGCCGGTCGTCGGCGTGTTCTCGTAGAGCATCGTGGCTGCACGGGCGCGGGATTCTTCCGGCGACAGGTAAAGCAGCGTCAGGTGATAGCCGCTCTCGAAGTGATTGCCCGATTCCTCGAAGGCGGCCCGGCGTTCTTCCTCCACCAGCCACGAAAGCGGCTCGGGAAACTCCGAGCGCGGATAGTCGGCGGCGGCGCGGCGCTCGGCCTCGATGAACAGCGCCCAGCCCGATCCCATGCGACGCAGCGCGTTGTTCAACCGCGCCGACGTGGCGATTAGCTCGCCTTGCGTCGCGCTGTCGAGGTCAGGCCCGCGAAACCGGGCCGTGCGCTGGAAACTGCCGTCCTTGTTCAAGACGACGCCCGGTGCGACCAGCCCGGCCCAGGGCAGCCAGTCGGCAAGCAAGGCCGGGCGCTGGCGGTATTCGGCGAGGTTCAGCATCGCGGCGTCCTCCCCTCACACGTCCAGCAGCGGGCGGTGCTTGATGTGCCGGGCGAAGACCTGCATGAACTGCGGATCGACGCGCGCACCCCACACCGCCAGCGAATGGCCGACGATCCAGAGCACCACGCCGGGAATCCACAGTTGCAGGCCCAGGCCGACAGCGGCGGCCAGCGTGCCGTTGGCGATCGCCACGGTGCGCGGCGCACCGCCCAGCAGAATCGGCTCGGTCAGCGAGCGATGCAGCGGCACCTCGAAGCCGTCCGCGAAGGTGTCCGGGGCACTCATACGACGGCCCCGCCGGAGAAGCTGAAGAACGACAGGAAGAAGCTCGACGCCGCGAAGGCGATGGACAGACCGAACACGATCTGGATCAGCTTGCGGAATCCGCCGGACGTGTCACCGAACGCGAGCGCGAGGCCCGTGGCGATGATGATGATGACCGCGACGATGCGCGCCACCGGCCCCTGGATGGATTCGAGGATGGATTGCAGCGGGCCTTCCCACGGCATCGAGGAACCGGCGGCCTGCGCGGTTCCGGCCAGGAACAGCAGCAGCGCGGCCAGCAACAGCCCTTGCCCCGCAGGGCGGGCCAGGCAGCGCAGCTGCGCAAGACGCAAAGCCGGATTTGCAGAAAAACGGAAAGCAGGAATGGTCATCTGCGTCATGGCAGTTCTCCAAGTGAGTCAGGGGATGGGGATGTCGCCGCAGCGGGTGCGGCATCGGGACGTGGCGGCAGCTCGGGAAACGGCGTTTCCAGCGCGTCCGCCAGTTGGTAGCCCACGCCGTCGAAGCCGACGACGCGGGCGATGCTCTCGATGCGGCGCTTGCGCCCGCGTCCGGCGATGTGGATCACCACGTTGACCGCCTCGGCGATCAGCGCACGGGGCGGATTCACCGCCACTTCGAGAATCAGTTGCTCCAGGCGCAGCAGCGCGCCGAGCGCGGAGCCGGCGTGGATCGTGGCGATGCCGCCGGGGTGGCCCGTGCCCCACACCTTGATGAGATCCAGCGCCTCGGCACCGCGCACCTCGCCGACGACGACGCGATCAGGGCGCAAGCGCATGGACGAGCGCACCAGTTCGGTCATCGACACCACGCCCGCGCGGGTGCGCAGCGGAACGTGGTCGCGGGCCGCGCATTGCAGTTCCACCGTGTCTTCGAGCACCAGCACGCGGTCGCCGGTGGCGGCGATTTCGGCGAGCAAAGCATTGGCGAGCGTGGTCTTGCCGCTGCTGGTGGCGCCGGCAATCAACACGTTCTGCCGCTCGCGCACGGCACGAACGAGAAAGCCCGCCTGCGCGCTGGTCATCATCCCGTCGATGACGTACCGCTCCAGCGGAATCACACCGATGGCGCGCTTGCGCAGCGCGAAGGCCGGCCCTGGCGCTGCCGGCGGCAAGATGCCCTCGAAGCGTTCGCCCGTCTCGGGCAACTCGGCGGACAGCAGCGGCTGGCCGCGATGGACTTCCGCGCCGACGTGGGCCGCGACCAGGCGGATGATTCGCTCGCCATCCGCCTCGGGCAGTTCCACGCCCATCGGCGCACGCCCACTGGAAAGCCGATCCACCCAAAGGGTGCGATCGGGATTCAGCATCACCTCCACCACGTCCGGGTCTTCGAGCGCAGCGGCGATTAGTGGCCCCATCGCCGTGCGCAGCATCTGGATGCGGCGGTCGAGCGACGTGGCACTCATGGACTGCGGAATGGCGCTCATGACGCACGCTCCTGCGCTTGCGCGGCTGCCGCCGCGTCTTCCATCCGCATCGGGTCGGGATGCAGTTCCTCCACCACGTCGCGCACCAGGCTGCGGCCCCGCAGCAGGTGGCGGCCAAGCTGCTCGGTGAACTGCTCGAAGCGCGCTTTGCCCTGCGCGCGTGCCGCGTCTTGGTGCGCCTCGGGAACTGGCGTGCTCACGGTCAGGTAGTAGCGGATGAACAGCGCCAGCGTTTCGATGGCGATGTTCTGGTCGCGCTCCATGCGCTCGGCTTGGCGCGACAGGCGATCAAGCCGCTTGGCAATGGCCGCCTCGCGCTGGTCGGCAGCATCGGGCGAAAGCCACGATGCGAGCGCCGCCGCGACGATGGACGACTTGGACACGCCTTTCTTGGCGGCCAGCTCATCGAGCCGCTTGGCGTGCTCCGGCTGGATGAACAGGTTGAGGCGGTAGTGGCTCATAGCTCGATTCCGTCGTTGGGGTCGAGGGAAGCCAGCCGGGCCGTGCGCTGCATGGCTGGATCGAGCTGGCGAGGAAGGGGAAGCGGCAGGTCGTCGTCGTCATCGAGCAGCCCAAGGTCGGCCGCGGGAGCGGCCA
Organism: Stenotrophomonas sp. Sm6012; assembly: GCF_030985895.1. NCBI lineage: Bacteria > Pseudomonadati > Pseudomonadota > Gammaproteobacteria > Lysobacterales > Lysobacteraceae > Stenotrophomonas > Stenotrophomonas sp. Sm6012. The sequence continues at coordinate 11,096 of NZ_JAPTFX010000008.1, forward strand.
GCTCGGGGTCGTAGGCGACGGTTTCGGAGAGTTCGGGCTGACGGCGCGGGCCGCCGTCATCGGCGCTGCCAAGGTCGCCAACGGTCTCCGCGACGAGAGGTGCCGGCACCGCAGGAATTGCCAGCCCGCTCCAGTCATCGGCGCGGGCCGGCGGCGCGTCGGCGTACTGCCCGTCCGCCAGCGTGGGCGGCGGCAGCACGCGGCGCTTGAAATTGGCGTCCGCGTAGTAGCGCAGCTTCTTCGCCTTGATGGGCGCCACGCTGGACACCATTACCACGGCCTCATCAGGCGGAAGCTGCATGACTTCGCCCGGCGTCAGCAGCGGACGCGCGGTTTCCTGGCGCGACACCATGAGGTGGCCCAGCCACGGCGCGAGCCGGTGGCCCGCGTAGTTGCGCTGCGCGCGCAGCTCGGTGGCGGTGCCCAGCGTCTCGGAGATCCGTTTGGCGGTGCGCTCGTCGTTCGTGGCGAACGTCACGCGCACATGGCAGTTGTCGAGGATGGAGTGGTTTTGCCCATACGCCTTGTCGATCTGGTTGAGCGACTGCGCGATGAGGAAGCTGCGGATGCCATAGCCCGCCATGAAGGCCAGCGCCGTCTCGAAGAAGTCCAGGCGCCCCAGCGCAGGGAACTCATCGAGCATCAGCAGCAGCTTGTGGCGGCGCTCGATGCCATCGGAGCCATCGAGCGACTCGGTGAGGCGCCGCCCGATCTGGTTGAGGATCAGGCGAATGAGCGGCTTCGTCCGCGATATGTCCGAAGGCGGCACCACCAGATACAGCGATACCGGATGCTCGGCCGCGATCAGGTCGGCGATGCGCCAATCGCACCGCGACGTGACTTGGGCCACCGTGGGATCGCGGTACAGGCCGAGGAACGACATGGCGGTGCTCAACACGCCGGAACGCTCGTTGTCCGATTTGTTGAGCACTTCGCGCGCAGCCGAGGCCACCACCGGATGAGGCCCATCGCCGAGGTGCGGCGTGGTCATCATCCGGTGCAGCGTCAACTCGAAGGGGCTGGCCGGGTCGGAGAGGAAGTTGGCGACGCCGCGCAGCGTCTTGTCTTCGCCCGCGTAGAGCACATGCAGGATGGCCCCGACCAGCAGCGCGTGCGAAGTCTTTTCCCAGTGATTGCGCTTCTCCAGCGCACCTTCGGGATCAACCAGAATGTCCGCGATGTTCTGCACGTCGCGCACCTCATGCGCGCCGTGTCGTACCTCCAGCAGCGGGTTGTAGGCCGCTGACTTCGCATCGGTGGGGTTGAACAGCAGGCAATGCGAGAAGCGCGAGCGCCAACCGGCAGTGATCTGCCAGTTCTCGCCTTTGATGTCGTGGATGACGGCGGACGCAGGCCAGGAAAGCAGCGTCGGCACCACCAGGCCGACACCTTTGCCCGAGCGTGTGGGAGCGAAGGTCAGGACGTGTTCCGGGCCTTCATGCCGCAGGTACTGGCGGTCGTGCTGGCCGAGGAATACGCCGGCCGGCTGCGTCAGACCCGCCTTGCGAATGTCATCCGCGTTCGCCCAGCGCGCCGAGCCGTAGGTCGTGACCAGGCGCGATTGCCGTGAGCGCCAGATCGACATGCCGATGGCGACCACCACCGCCAGCAGGCCGCTGCCACCCGCGATGGCGCCGCCGGTATCGAACACGCGCGGCGCGTAGGCATCGAAGAAGAACCACCACTCAAACAGCTTCCACGGGTGGTAGATCGGTGTGCCAAGAAGATCGAACCAGGGCGAGCCAAGGCGTAGCTGATAACCAAGGGCGGCTGCTGTCCATTGTGTGGCGCCCCACACGCCGGCGATCACGATGCCGAATACCACGGCGATCTGACCGAACAGCACGTTCGTCCCTTGCATTACCTGGCCTCCGATTTCCCCTGCGCTTCTTCCTCATGGAAAGCGCGGCACAAGGACGTGCCGCTAGCGTCAGGATCGGTGCCAGGTCAGTGCCGGTCAAAGACCGTTTCGAGCAGAAAGGTCGAGCAAAAAGACAGAATTCGCGCGGCGTCGAATCAAAGAAAAACGCCGCAAGCGATAGCGCATTGCGGCGTGTCGAACAGAAAATTGAAGCCGATGCGGCGAACTGCCAACGATCAGAACTTGGGCGATTCCTTCGGCGGCGTGTAGGGCGTTTCGCCGTCGCCATAGAACCGTTTGCGCGTGGCCCCGGCCACCCGATTGCAGAGCACGTCACCCCGCTTGGGCCGATCCGTCTTGCACTGTTGGCGTAGTTCCTTCAACCGTTCGGGATTGGCTGCCAGTTCCTCCACCGTTGGGATATTCGCTTCCGATGTGTTGGCCTTCTGAGGCGTTTCGGATTGGCCGCAGGCGGTCAACACCGGCACCAGCAAGAAATGGATGATCTTCGTCATGGCGCAGGTTCCTCCGGGGGATCAAGATTGCGGCCCAGCATGGGCCTGGGAGATTCCAGAGATTCGATGGCCTGTACGCGCTCAATGAATCGAGCCAGAACCTCCGATGGTTCGCCTATAGGGTGCAGCAGATAGGTTGTCAGGGGTGGGACACGTGATGCCAAGGGGCGGGCCACCACGCCCGGTTGTCTGCTAGCTGTAATGTGTGCTGCACCCGTAAGCCCAAGCGCGAAGCCGGCCGATACAAGCGCCATCATCAAATCGCAGGAGGCCACGCGCTCCGCGATCAGGGGTTCCATGTCCGCACGGCGCAGTACCCGATCAACGTGTTTCGCGTGGCTTTCGCAAACCTGTGGATCGCACAGAACCAGAGGGTAGCGGAGCAGTTCCTCCAACGGAATGCGCTTATGCACCAGCAGAGGATGTCGAGCAGGTACAGCCACCATGAGCGCATCGCTCCAGACGGGTATAGCGACGATGCCTTCGCCCACTTCGTCTGATTGCGCGAATCCTACGTCATAAAGATCGTCGTGTAGCCCCTTGATTTGTTGCGACAACGGCACTTCGGAGAAGCGAATCTCGACTTCAGGTTCTTCCTGTCGGCACAAAGCGAGCACCGCCGGAAGGCGCGACGGTGTAATGCCGTCCGATAAGGCCACCCGCAACTGACCGTGAAATCCATTGGCCGCTGCTTTTACGCTGTCGCGCGCTTGTTGCAGAACAGCAAATACCCGGCGGACATGCTCCAGAAACAACTTACCTGCACGTGTTAGGCGAGTGCTGCGTGTGGTACGGGCAAACAGTACAACACCTAGCTCCTCCTCTAGCTCCTTAATGGCGCGAGAAAGTGGAGATTGTTCAATGTGCAGCTTCTCCGAAGCTCTAGCGAAGTGAAGCTCCTCCGCCACGGCGAGAAAGTATTTTAGATGTCTCAACTCCATAGACGAATAGCTCCCACGAGTGCGCATCGCAGGCGGTAGCCGCGACCTGTGAGTCGCGGCTACGCCCTAAACAATCAGTTGCCGCCGTTGGACGGGCGGCGTTCCGCAGAAGATTGCGCCGCGTTTGGCTTCTTCTTCGCGGCGTCGCATTGCTCTTTCAGCTTCTTTACTTCGGGATAAGCCACGTCACTGATATACCGCTTCGTATCTGCCAATTGCTCGCATGTCTTCGGTATCGCCTTCGCATCGTCGTCATGCCCGCCGGTATGGGCCATCACGAATGGCGAAGCGAGCGAGGCGCTGGCTAGAGCTGCAATCAAAACCGGACGAATGTTCATTTTTCAATATCTCCTGGGATGAGGCCCGGCCTATGTGGCAGGGCGGGAAACTTCGGCTTCCTGCCATGCAATTGGCATGGGGGGGGAGCCGGAGTGCATGGGCATGTGCCCGTAACCAATTTGCCAATCACAAGACGCGCTTCATTTCCATGTATTGACCGCGAGTGCGAACAATCACCGTCACGTCAGCGTCGCCACGGTTCCGCCAGAACCAACCGTGATTTCCACTAAAGGCAGCCTGGATCACGCCATTGCTAGCGGGCACCGCGCGACCCTTTTCATAACTGATGGACTGGCCGCCACCATCGCCGTGGGTATCGAAGTTCACAACGCCCCCTTCGGCAACCCAACTGAACTCGACCTGCTCGCCGGCCTTCATACTCAACTTCACCTCCGCCCCTTGGCCGGGCTTGAGTGCGACGCGCATTTCATCGCGCCAGGCGGCGCCGTTCTCCGCCTGCGCGGCGTTCTGTGCTTGTGCAGGCGCGGCGGTGCCTGCATTCCCTGTCGTCGCGGCAGCGGGCATGGCTGCATCCTTCGCGGCATCCGCAGCGGCTTCTTCGGCCAATTGCGTCTTGATCTCCCCCATTTCCGTCAGGCCGAGGACGCGACCAATCCCTGTTGGGTCGATCGCGTACTCGGAGGGAAGGACGATGCCGACCAAAATTGCGATGGCGGCGACGAGTGCAATGAGCGTCGAGCGCAGCAGTTGTTTCGACGATGGAAGGTCGTCGAGGGTTGGCTTGGATACGTTGTACATGGAATTTTCTCCGTGTTTGATTCAGGAAACGAAATAGCCGGTGAGCTGATAGCCGATCAGGATGAAACCGGCACACATCATCGCTACGTTGGCGGTGTACGCATGGCGCCAGAAACTAGCTGTTCGGCGCCAGTAGCTCATTGCGATCAGAATAGTGCCGAGCGCGATCAACTGCCCGATTTCAACGCCGACATTGAATGCCAAAAGATTTGGAATCAGGCCATCGGGCGAGATGTTGTATTCGATGATCTTGGTTGACAGGCCGAATCCGTGAAAGAGTCCGAATACGACTGTTGCGACTTTCGTGTTGGGCTGGAAGCCGAGCCAACGCTGAAATGCGCCGATGTTGTCGAGCGCCTTGTAAACCACCGAAAGACCGATGATCGCGTCGATGATGTAGCTGTTTATCCCGACGTTGAAATACACGCCAAGCAGCATCGTGGTTGAGTGGCCGATGGCAAATAGCGTCACATACAGGGCGATATGCTTCATCCGGTACAGGAAGAAGATTACGCCAAGCAGGAACAGGATATGGTCGTATCCCGTCGCCATATGTTTCGCCCCTAGATACATAAAAGGGATGAGGTTGACGCCGGATATTTCCTGGATGTAGCCCTTATCGCCCTCGGCAACGGCATGGGCGAGTGCCTGATTCGCGCACGCGAACAGCAGGATAGTCGTCGCCATAAGAAACAGGGAAGTCCGTTGCCAGGTCGGTCGATGGCGATCCGGCATTACTTCAAGTGATCTTTCACGCATGAATTTCATACCTCAATTACTCACCTAAGAATCCATGTGGTTCGGGTGCGGCAAGCGTCTTTCTCGTTCGCCGCGCCATGCGAACCGTTGAAATTGGCGTCTTGCTTACGCCGGCGCGGTGTCCTGGCTATCGGTGCGCCGATGGATGAGGCGATACAGGGCCGGCAGCACCAGTAACGTCAACAGCGTCGAGGAAACAATGCCGCCAATGACGACGGTTGCAAGGGGTCGTTGCACTTCCGCACCCGTTCCGACGTTGACGGCCATCGGGACGAAACCAAGGCTTGCAACCAGCGCAGTCATCAGTACCGGGCGTAGCCGCGTCATCGCGCCGTTCACGATGGCATCGTGAATCGGCGTGCCTTCGTGGTGCAGCTTGCGAATGAAGCTCACCATCACCAGGCCGTTGAGCACCGCCACACCGGATAGGGCGATGAATCCAACCCCTGCCGAAATCGAAAGCGGAATATCGCGTAGCCACAATGCGGCAACGCCGCCTGTCAGTGCCAATGGCACGCCGCTAAAGACGACTGTGGCGTCCCGGCCCGAGCCGAAGGCCATGAACAGAAGGCCGAAGATCAGAACCAGTACAGCCGGCACGACGACGGACAGCCGTTGGCTCGCCGAAATGAGTTGCTCGAACGTGCCTCCGTAATTGACCCAATAGCCCTCTGGCAGTGTGATTTCGCGGCTTACGCGCTCACGCAGTTCTTCCACGAACGACCCTAAATCGCGTCCGCGCACATTGCTGGTAATGACGATCCGGCGTTTACCGTTCTCGCGGCTGATCTGATTGGGGCCGGGTGCCACTTCGATTGACGCAAGCTGGCCAAGCGGTACGTAACCGGCTTGGCCCGGTGCGGCAGCAGTGCCGCTCGGGACGGGAATGGGTAGTGTCGCCAGTGCTTTAGGGTCTTGGCGCTGCGCTTCGGGCAACCGAACCACAATATCGAAGCGGCGATCGCCCTCAAACACCTGACCAGCGACGGCACCACCAAGAGCGATTGCCACCGTCTGCTGTATGTCAGCGATCGCCAGACCGTATCGAGACAGTGCATCCACGTTCGGCGTGATCGTCATCAGCGGCAGGCCCGTAATCTGTTCGAGCGCCACGTCAGCAGATCCCTCGATACTCTCGGCCACGGCTTCAAGCTTGGAGCCTAGTTGGGCCAGTTGCTCCATGTCATCGCCATACACCTTGATCGCCACCTCGGCTCGAACACCCGCGATCAACTCATTCATGCGCATCTGCACGGGCTGAGTGAACTCGTAGTTGTTGCCGGGAATGGTGTTCACCGCCTTTTCCAGCTCGGCAAGCAATACGGCTCTCGGTTTGCGCGGATCGGGCCATTCGCTGCGATCCTTGAGCATGATGAAAGTGTCAGCTACCGAAGGCGGCATGGGATCAGTCGCAACCTCGGCAGTACCGATCTTGGCAAAGACTTCCTCAACCTCTGGAAACTCCTTGATCCGCGCTTCCAACTGGCGCTGCATGCCAATCGCCTGGGTCAGACTCGTTCCGGGAATCCGCATCGCGTGCAAGGCGATGTCGCCTTCATCCAGATTAGGGATGAACTCGGTGCCAAGGCGCGTTGCAAGCAAACCAGACAGCACTACCAACACCGCTGCCGCCGCGACGACGGCGACTCTCAGCCTGATTGCCTTCTGGAGAAGTGGCGCATAGAAGCGGCTGATGCCCCGCATCACCTTGGTTTCCTTCTCGGAAACCTTGCCGGTGACAAACAACGCGACCGCAGCGGGCACGAAAGTCAGGGACAACACCATCGCACCAGTCAATGCGATCACGACGGTAAGAGCCATCGGATGGAACATCTTTCCTTCCACACCCGATAGCGCGAATATTGGAAGGTAAACCGCCGTGATGATGAACAATCCGAACAGGGCAGGCTTGATGACCTCTGCACTGGCGCTCGAAACCAGCGAGAAACGCTCATCGCGGGTCAACAGCCGACCGAGCTGGTGCTGTCGTTCGCTGAACCTGCGTAAGCAGTTCTCCACGATGATGACCGCGCCATCGACAATCAGGCCGAAATCCAGTGCGCCCAAGCTCATCAGGTTGGCCGAGATTCGGTTTTGCACCATGCCGGTGATCGTCAGCAGCATGGCGAGCGGAATGACCGCTGCGGTTATCAGGGCTGCGCGCAGGTTGCCTAGCAACATGAACAGCACGGCAATCACCAGCAACGCGCCTTCCAGAAGATTCTTCTGCACGGTTGCGATGGTGCGATCAACGAGTTGAGTGCGGTCATAAACCGCGTGCGCTCGGACTCCCTCGGGAAGTGTCGCGTCGATTTCAGCGAGCTTTTCTACCGTGCGCTGTGCAACCGCTCGGCTGTTCTCGCCAATCAGCATGAATGCTGTTCCCAGCACGACCTCCTTGCCGTCTTTTGTGGCCGCGCCGGTTCGCAGTTCGCTACCTTCCAGAACTTCCGCCACGTCGGACATTCGGAGTGGCAGCCCATCGCGCGTTGCCACGACAATCTTCCGCAGTCGCTCGATGTCGCCTACCTGTCCGGGGATGCGGATCAGGTACTGCTCGCCGTGACGTTCGATGTAGCCGGCACCGACGTTGGCGTTGTTCCGCGCAACGGCGTTCAGCACGTCGTTCATCGTCAACTCGTAGGCCAGTAGCTTGACCGGATCGGGTGTGATGTGGAACTGACGCACGTAACCGCCGATGGTGTTGACCTCGGTGACGCCTTTCAGATTGCGGAGCTGCGGACGCACCGACCAGTCTTGCAATGTGCGCAGCGCCGTCGGTGTCCATATTTCCTCGTAGCCCTTTTCGGGTTCCAAGGTATACATGAATATCTCGCCCAGGCCGGTTGCCACCGGCCCGAGAGAAGGATTCAGGCCCGCCGGAAGTTGCGAAGATGCCTGCTGCAAGCGTTCGGCGACCTGCTGGCGGGCAAAGTAAATATCAGTACCGTCCTCAAAGACCGCAGTGACTTGCGACAGGCCGTAGCGGGAAATCGAGCGGGTGTATTCCAACCGGGCGAGGCCAGCTAGCGCCGTCTCAACCGGAAAAGTGACGCGCTGCTCAGCCTCCATTGGCGAGTAGCCCGGCGCCTCAGTATTGATCTGTACCTGGACGTTGGTAATGTCCGGTATCGCGTCGATCGGTAAGCGGCTGTAGTTCCAGATGCCCAGCCCGGACAGGGCCAGCACCAATAGAAGCACGAGCCAGCGATGCGCGATGGACGCGCGAATGATACGTTCGAGCATATCCGCGCCCTCAGTGATCGTGGCTTGCGCCAGACTTTTCGATGTCTTGGCGTATCAGGAAACTTTGCTCGGCCACGTAGTTTGTGCCGGGCTTGAGTCCGTTAGTCACTTCGGCGTATTCACCATCGCGCTCGCCAAGTTCGAGCATTCGGACTTCGTATGTCTCGCCAACCTGTGCGAAAACCACGGTGAAGTCTCGGAATCTCTGCAACCCGGACTCCTTTACCGCCAGTGATACCTTGCGCGTGCCTACTGTGACCTCGGCCGCCACGGTCATGCCAGGGCGCCAGCGCCCCTCCGGGTTCGGGATGCTGACGCGGGCAATGACGCTTTGGCCGCTGCCAGCCACCGGCAACAATCGCTGGATCTTTCCGCTGGCTTCGGTCTTCCCGGTGGCTGACCGGATTCGTACCGGCTGCCCTGGCTGTAGGGCTTCGGCATCGGTGCCGATGGCGCGCAGGTCGATCCATACGTAGGACGGGTCAGCCAACTCGAACAGCGCACCTGCTTCAGCCACATCACCGACGTTCGTGTTGCGTGCGAGCACCACGCCGTCGAACGGTGCGGTAATCGGGTAGGTGCGCATGCTGTCGTTGCCCTCCACGATGGCCAGCGTCTGGCCGCGGCGGACTCGCTCGCCCTGTTGCACGTTCACTGACCGCACGATGCCAGGGAAGCGTGCGCGAACCGCTGCGTGTCTGTCGGCATCCAGAACAACGGTTCCCATCAGCCGCACAACGTCTCGGATGACTGCCGGCCCCGCTGATTCGGTCTTGATGCCAGCATCCTTGGCGATACCAGCCGGAATGCTTACGCGACCCTCATAGGATTCATAAGACCAAGTGGACTTCTTTCCGGCGTGTTCGGCGGTCACGGCGACATCGAAAGAATGCGGCTCGGTCACTTCACCGCTGCCGACCAGATAGTTGCCTTCTGGCCTGAACGTGAATTGGTTGACCTCGCCATCCAAACGGGAGAGCTTGATCGTTGCGGCAACATCAGCGGGGGCAACTGGCTTGCCGTCACGATAGGCGTAGAGCCTGTAATGCGGGGGGGCGTTGGTTTCGTAGATGGTGACCTCCAAAGCGAAGTCACCGTCGCGGAGTAGCCGCCCATTGTTTGGGCCGCGCTCATAGCTTCCGCTGGCTTGGGCACTGGCCGCCTCTTTGGGCTTGTCGCCGCCAGGGCTGCATGCGGCGGCAAGTACACAAAGGAGCAGCAGGGAAAGAATGCGAATCATGGTGCGGTGTCCTCAACGGTGGCGGTGAGGCGTTCCACCTCGACCAGCAGAAGGTGATAGCGGGTGGCGGCTTCCACAGCTCGCGCACGCAGGTCGAATAGCGTTCGCTGCGCTTGAGCCAACGACAAATAGGAGAATCGGCCTTGCTCGAAGCCGCGACGAGTCGTTGCCAGGGCGCTTTCAGCCATAGGCAGCATTCGTGCGCGTAGCGACTCAGCCTCTGTCCGTGCGCGCGTGAGTTCTTGATACTTGTCGAACAGCGCCTGATGGCGCTCAAAACGTTCGGCGTCACGCCTCGCTTCAAGCGCAGCAAGCTCCGCATTGGCCTGGGATACCGCGTATCCAGAGCGCGTCGGGCTGCCCAGCGGCACCGAGATCGACATCACTACGCCGTGATCCTTGTAGGCTTCCAAACGCCGAATGCCCAAGCTGACGTCGATGTTGGGTTTGGCTTCGGCCTCCGCGAGCCGGCGGCGGGCGCCGATGGTGTCGGCCCGCAAACGCGAAGCCCACAGTTCCGGCGTCATGGGCAAACGGGCGGCCAGCGTCTCGAATGGCGCCACGGTCGGCAAGGTTTGGAGGTCGCCGACGACCTCGCCGAAGTCGGGGATCGTTGCCCCCCAGCTTGCGGCCAAAGTCATCTTGGCGCTTGCCAGTTCGTGTTCAGCACTCTCCCGATTCAGTTGGGCCTCAGCGACTGCAATATCGGCAGCCTGCAAATCTGAATCAGGATTGCGTGCGGCTTTTACCCACGCAGCAACCTCTTGCCGCGTGCGTTCCGCTTGCTTGATGCGTTCCTCGGCATAGGTCAATCGCTGTTGCCTGGCGAGCACTTCAATGAAGCGGGCCGTCGTTGAACTAGCCAGGTCTATCCGCGTTTTGGTGGCCTGGTGCTCTTGTTCTCTCAGCTCGGCTTGTCCTAGCGTTTGGCGAGCCTCACGCTTGCCGCCGAGTTCTATGACCCGACCGATGCGCAATGTCGTTTCAGCCGAGCGGATACCTCGCAGGTTGCCGTTCCCAGCGACGTTCTCAACCTCGCCGCCAATGGTGTAAGGCGGTGGCAGGGCTTCGCGCTGTGTGCGCGCTCGGACGGCCTGGAGCTGCGCCGTTTCGGCGGCGATGGATGGGTGGGCGGCCAGTGCTCGGGAGACTGCCTCCTCCAATCGCAGGGGTTCGGCGGCCAGGGCTGCGGATGTACCGCAGGCTCCGACAAACACCAAGGCTACTAAGCGGATCAAATTCATGAAAATCCTCACGACGACGACAGGTGGCGAGCAAACGATTCCGCGTCATGGCTGCTCGCACACGCCTGAGTGGAGTCGTCATAAAACCGATCATCCATCGGTTTTTCAGGCAAAAAAACACAGCACGCGCGCATATGGACTTACCTCGTCATCACAGTGATGAGAGATTCGGTCACGGAATGCAGCCAGCCGGTAGATAGGCTGCAAAACGCCAGAACAAGAATGCCCAGCATCGGCCCCAGGTATGAGACAGACGAGTGCTTGGACGACAGCAACGCCTCGACACGCTCAGGGACGAAATCGGAAAAGAACGCCATAGCCAAAGGCATCTGTTTCTTGGCGTGTTGCCGAAATATCTTTTCTACTGCAACGATGGTTTCGGCTACGGCGACAGGGCATCCCACTTCGTTTGCAGCAGCGAAATCACAACGCTGTTCCAAGGCGAGTTCCAGATCGCGCAACAGCCGGCGACGAGTGCCCGGCAACTGGATGCTCGACAAGACGACAGCGATCAGGCGATGCAGCACATCTCGATTGGCGATATGAGCCTGTTCGTGCGCCAGCACCACGCGCAATTGCGTTGGGTCGAGTCGCCGCATCAACGAGGTTGAAAGCAGGATGTGGCCATTCCCGACGCCACAAGCCAGCGCCATAGGCTGATCGACATCAAGCACGCGAAGTTTGTCTGGATGCCCCGGACGCCAGCTCAGGCGCACCATCGAGGCAAGGGTTCGACGAGCACGCCAAAGGCCAACTGCGGCCCGTAAAGCCAGCCAAACCGCGTATCCCGCCAACAATGCCAATGCTCCCCATAGCCAGGCACTTTGCCCATTGCCGCTCGGGTGCCAAACGCACAGGTGCAGCAGCGTGTCAGCGTGCGCAGAGCAGGCAGCGGCAAATCTGGCCGAATCATCAAACATCGACGGCATGGCGATGGTCATGGCCGTATAGGCAATACCCGCCAATGCGGGTGTTACCAGCATCCACCAAGACACTCTTGCTCGCTGATAGGGGGTCTTTCCCGACAGCGCACGGCGTAATGGGCGCTCGCAGGCTCCAATCAGCAGGGTAAGCGTTACTGCCAGCACGAAGCCGGATAGCAATGCGAACTGAAGTAGTGGGCCATAACTCGTCATCACGGCTGATCCAATTCAGCGCGACGACGGGCAATCAACTCCTCCAGCCTCTTGAGCTGGTCATCATCCGCCCTTGCAGCAAGATCGACAAAGGCGCTCAACAACGCATCCGGCTGCGGGCCTGCGACACGACGCACCGTGGACTCGACCAGCTTCTGGATCAGTTCCCGGCGAGATACTCGTGCCGAGTATTCGTAGGCATGGCTGATCTTTTCGCGCTGGAGCATGGCCTTGCGAAACAGACGTTCTAGCGTGGATTGCACGGTGTTCAAGGAAATCGAGCGAGACTGCCCAATGCGCGCGTACACCGCCTTGGTGTCGGACGGGCCGAAGCGCCAGATGTCTTCGAGCACGGCGATTTCCAGATCGCCAAGTGTTGGTACGCTGTGGTTGGTCAATGTTGTCGGCTCCGAGCTTTGACTCGAACTCAAGAGTATCCACCACAAAAAACCGACCGTCAATCGGTTTATTGTGCGACCCCGTGCCGGACACTGCTATCGTAGGAAGTTAACCAACGGCAGGCCCACGCTGCCGTCCTATCTCCCAGGACACGCCGCCGCCGCGCACCGTAGCGGCAAGCTGCTGGCCCAGCCGCTGCTCGACCACCGGCCGCCACGGCACCAGACTGAACCCCTTGCCGTCATCGAGCATGGCGTAGCGCCCACTGGCGAGCATGACGCTGCGCCGGTAGATACCGGCCACGCGCTGACCGTCACCCGCAGGCCGATGTTCCAAGCCGGTTTCGGCCGCAATGTCCTTGGCGGCCTGCGCCAGCTCCCGATTGCGCAGCGTGCCCAGCAGGTTGCGCGCGAGGATCACGCGCTGCCCACGCCGCTCGGCCAGCCCCTGTTCGGCCAGGAAGTCGGCGCGCTGCTGCATTGCCTGCTTGGCCTCGCCGCCAAAGCCCAGGTCGCCCAGGCCCGAGCCGCCGCCGATCAACTGCTGGTCAAGCCAGGTGGCCCCGATAACGCGGGCCTGCCGCTCGATGGGCAGGTGCGATTTCAGTTCCACGGCCACGCCGCCCAGGCGCTGCGCGTCGTAGCGGCGGCCCTGTTCGGCCAAGTCGTCCGGCACCTTCCATAGTCCCTCGGCCACGCGCTCCACGATGCCAGCGCGGCGCAGGGCTTCCAGCCGGCGGACGTGGGCCGCGACGACTTCCTGCGGATCGCGGCCCGGTACGGCCTGACCCTGCGCGATGGCGAGGTGATGATCGGTGCGGTACAGGCCACCGCTCGCCAGTGCGGCGATGTTCTTGTCGGCGGCGCGCACGTCGGCCGATCCCTTCACCTCCACCACGGCACCGGCTGGGTAGTTCGCCAGCTCGTCGCGGGCGTTGAGCGCGACGTAGTGGGCCTTGCCATCCACCCCGTCGATGACCAGATAGCCCCGGTCGCGCAGTTCGTCGGCCAGCCCCTTCGCGGCCACGCGGCCGAGGATGGTTCGGCCATCCTCGCCCGGCTCGAACACCGCCAGCTCGCGCGGCTGGCCGCTCATGGCCCGCTGCATGGTGCGGATGATGTCGCCACGCTCGCCCAGGGCGCGCAGGGTCTTTTCGGCGTCGGTATGGACCGCCCAGGTGCCCGGCTGCGTTTCGTCGGCCAGGCCCAGACGCTGCAAGCGTTGCAGCCGGCCGATCAGCAGCAGGCGCTGGCGTTGCAACCTCGGCTCGTTGAGCCGTTCGACATGCACCAGGCCATCGTCGCCCAGCTCGCGCTTGAGCGTGCGATCCAGGCTCGTCCACCGCTCCTGTTCCACCTCGCGCTGCAAGGTCTGCTGGATCTCCAGCTCGGTGCGTGGCCCCAGCCACTCGGTCGCCAGTTCGGCCGCACGATGGCGGAAGCCATCGGCGATGTAGTCGCCCGCGATGATGAGGTCTTTGCCGGTGTCATCGCGCCCGCGCACGACGATGTGCGTGTGCGGGTTGTCGGTATTCCAGTGGTTGACCGCCACCCAATCGAGGCCCGTGCCCAGGTCGGCCTCCATGCGGCCCATGAGGTGCCGCGTGTAGGTGCGCAGGTCTTCGAGTTCCGGGCCATCCTCGGGTGAGAGGATGAAGCGGAAATGGTGTCGGTCGTCGGCGCAGCGTTCCTTGAAAGCGTCGAGGTCGGCGGCATCGGTCTGCGGCCCGTAGGCTTGGCCCGGCTCGCCATCGCGGCCCACGCCGTCGCGCTCGATGTAGCGCAGGTGCTTGGCGAGCGACTGCGGGCTGGCCTGGCGCTGGTTGACCAGCAGCGTCTTGATGGTCACGCGCCGCGACATGGGCGTCAGCTTCGCTCCGGCGAAGCGCGCGGCCGGGGGGGCCCCCCCCCCCCCCCCCCCCGCCGATGGACACGTCCCCCGTGCAAAGTCCTACTCCCATCGTCACCGGCCCCCGCGAATTCGAGTTCGCCGACCGTGATTTCCGCCGCGTCTGCGACCTGATCTACCAGCGCGTGGGCATTGCCCTCGCGCCGGCAAAGCGCGACATGGTCTATGGCCGCCTGTCGCGCCGCCTGCGCACGCTCGGCATGCGCAGCTTCCAGCAGTACCTGGATCATCTGGAACAGGAGGATGGCGATGAGTGGCAGGCGTTCACCAATGCGCTGACCACCAACCTGACCTCGTTCTTCCGCGAGCCACACCACTTCGACAAGCTGCGCGAGGAACTGCAGCAGCGCAACGGCCGCACGCCGCTGCTGCTGTGGTCGTGCGCCGCGTCCACCGGCGAAGAGCCCTACTCGATGGCGATCACCGCCTGTGAAGCGTTCGGCACGCTGAAGCCGCCGGTACGCATCGTCGCCACCGACGTCGACACCCAGGTACTGGCCACTGCAGGCCGTGGCGTCTACAGCATCGATCGTGTCGCCAACCTCGATCCGGACCTGCGCCGCCGCTACTTCCAGCGCGGCAGCGGCCCCAACGAAGGCCAGTGCCGCGTGCTGCCGGCGCTGCGCGACCTGATCGAGTTCCGCCCGCTGAACCTGCTGGCCCCGCGCTACGACGTCGGCGGCCCGTTCGATGCACTGTTCTGCCGCAACGTGATGATCTACTTCGACAAGCCCACCCAGCGCGCCATCCTCGGCCGCCTGGTGCAGCACCTGGCCGACGACGGCCTGCTGTACACCGGCCACTCGGAGAACTACCTGCACGCGGCCGACCTCATCCAGCCCTGCGGGCGCACCCTGTACCGCCGTGCGGCAAAGGCCGGCGCATGAATGCCTCGCTGCGTACCGACGATGTGATGCGCTACCAGGACGCGCGCTTCAAGACCATCGCCGCCAAGCTGCTGCCCACCCAGTACCTGGTCGTCGATGACACCACCGCGCTGACCACCACGCTCGGTTCCTGCGTGGCGGCCTGCCTGCGCGACCCGGTACTGAAGATCGGTGGCATGAACCACTTCCTGCTGCCCGAAGGCAACGCCGGTGATGGCGCCCCCGCGCGCTACGGCAGCTACGCGATGGAACTGCTGATCAACGACATGCTCAAGCGCGGCGCGCACCGCAAGCGCATCGAAGCCAAAGTGTTCGGCGGCGCCAACGTGCTCAAGGGCTTCACCAGCAACCCGGTCGGCACCCGCAACGCCGAGTTCGTACGCCAGTACCTGCAGGCCGAGCACATCCCGATCATCGCCGAGGACCTGTGCGGCATCCATCCACGCAAGATCTGGTTCTTCGCCGATACCGGCCGCGTGGTGGTGCAGCGCCTGCCGCACGCCCATGAAGCCGAAGTGGCCGCGACCGAATCTGCGGTGCGTGCCCGCCTGTCCAAGGCTCCGGTCACCGGTGGCGTGGAGCTGTTCGAATGACCCTGACCGGCAACGCCCCCTGCCGGGTCCTGATCGTCGACGACTCTGCCGTCGTGCGGCAGATGCTCACCGAGATCCTGTCCAGCGATCCGGCCATCGACGTGGTCGGCACCGCCGCCGACCCGCTGCTGGCGCGCGAGAAGATCAAGCGCCTGGCCCCGGACGTGATCACGCTGGACGTGGAAATGCCGCGCATGGACGGGCTGGCGTTCCTGGAAAACCTGATGCGCCTGCATCCACTGCCGGTGGTGATGATCTCCTCGCTGACCGAGCGCGGCGCCGACACCACCCTGCAGGCATTGTCACTGGGCGCAGTCGATTTCGTCTCCAAGCCCAAGCTCGATGTGGCCCGTGGGCTGCAGGGCTACGCCGATGAGATCATCGCCAAGGTGAAGATGGCGGCGCGCTCGCGGGTACGTCCGCTGGTGCGCGCTGCCACGCCAAAGCTCACGCTCGAAGCCGCTCCGGCAATGCGCCCGGCCGCACCGCAGTTCCGTACCACCGACCGCCTGATCGCGATCGGCTCATCCGCCGGTGGCACCGAAGCCCTGCGCGTGGTGCTGGAAGGCCTGCCCGCAGACGCGCCGGCCGTGGTGATGACCCAGCACCTGCCGGCCAGTTTCAGCACGGCCTTCGCCGAACGCCTGGACCGCCACTCGGCGATGGCCGTGCGCGAAGCCAGCGACGGCGAAGCGGTGCTGCCCGGGCATGCCTACCTGCCCCCGGGCGGCAAGCATCTGCGCATCATCCGTGACGGTGCGCGCTGGCGTTGCCGGGTCGACGACGGCCCGGCGGTGAACCGGCACAAGCCGGCGGTGGATGTGCTGTTCCGCTCGGTGGCGCAGAGCGCCGGTGGCAACGCCATCGGTGCCATCCTTACCGGCATGGGCGACGATGGTGCACGCGGCCTGCTGGAAATGCGCCAGGCCGGCGCACCGACGCTGGTGCAGGACGAGGCCAGCAGCGTGGTTTGGGGCATGCCCGGCGCCGCGTTCAAGCTGGGCGCTGCCGAAGAGCAGGTCCCTCTCGAGCGGATTGCCGAACGGCTGCTGGCGCTGGCGCGCGGCTGAGCCCACGCGCAACACACCTTTCCCGAACGGCCGGCCAAGGGGACCCGGCCGTTCTTCATCGCGTTTCCCCAAGGAGCTCCACTGTGGCACTACGCCTGACCTGCCTGCCTGCCGCCATCGCGTTGGGCCTGATGCTGACTCCGCCGGCATCGGCAGAAGAACCCGCTGCCGTCCCGGTACACGACGCTGCCCCTGCCACCGACGCGGCCCGCACCCAAGCAGTCGACGGCGCGGCCACTCCGCCCTCTCCCGATGACTGGAGCACGCGCGTCCAGGTGGTACAGGGCGCGCCTTCCGGCCTGCCCGGACACCGCGATGTCGATCTGAAGCTGCGCCTGGTCTCGCGCGGCGACACCGGCAAAGTCGTCACGCTCAAGCTTGTTCAATTGGCGGCCGCCGCCAAGGCCGGCGGTGGCCGTGTCGATGGCTTCTCGAAGAAGAACCTGCGTGGCACCGTCATCGAATCAGTGTCCAGCCCAGCGGTCGACGAAATCCCCGCACTGCTGCGCCGCCATTTGGCCGAGTACTTCATCGCACATCCGGATGCGCTTCCCGAGCACGCGCAGATCGTCAGCGCAAACGCCGGCCTGTGGTCGCTCACCTACCAGTCGCTGTCGGGCAACGCGGTTCCGTACGATCTGCAGCATGAGGCCACCCTCACCATTGCACAGTCGTCTCCCATCAGCCCGCCCTGGCTGAGCATCACCTGCAGCGATCCCGTACAGACGGCGCCGCTGGAAGATTGGCAGGCAGATGACTACGCGCAGGTCAGGGCCGCGGCACGCCAGTTCGCGCAGCGCTGTGTTGACCGGCTCGTGGAACAGCTGCCCACCGTGTTCCCTTCGCCAAGCGCCCAGCTGGCCGCTGCGATCAGTGCCGCCTCGCTCGATCCAGTGCCAACAGGGGCAGCGACCCAGGACGAGGCCGCAACGGCCACAGGCGCAGGCCATCCGGCACCGGTACTGTCCACGGACTGGATGAAGGTGGTCCACATCGACCACGGCACCGGCACCGATGCCAAGGGCAAGCGTTCCGGCGACGCAGACCTGCGACTGGTGACCCGATCGGACATGGGCGTGGCCACGCTGGCCAAGATGAACATCTTCGCCCTGGCCGTGGTCGGTGCACGCAAGGCGCGTGGCTTCTCCAAGGACACCCTGCGCGGCGACACCGTCGAAGGCGTGTCCAGCCCCGCAGTGGCGCGGGTGCCGGCACTGCTGCAGCAGCGTCTTTCCGAGTACTTCAATGCCTATCCCGACGCGGTTCCCAGCGCCCCCGTGACCGTGCGGGCCGACCCGCACGAATGGGCGCTGGTCTACGGGCAGCTCAGTGGCTCGCAGATCCCCTACGAGCTCAAGCACCGCACCACGATCGAGGTGCTGCCGGCCCCGGGCGCATCGGCCATGACCGTTGACTGCACCGATGGCACGCAGTCGGCAGCGCTGCCACAGTGGCAGGCGGATGACTATGCCGAAGTGAGGAGCGTGGCCGACGAGCTGGCCGAGCAGTGCGTGGCACGATTCGTCGCGCGTCTGCCAGAAGCGTTTCCGTCCGCGAAGCGCGCCGCCGCGCCTGCCAGCGCCGTTGCCGCTGCCCTGCCCGACGGCAATCGCTCCCGCATCCGCATCTTCGGTGCCAACGGCCGCAGCATCACCATGCATATCGGTGGCCAATGCCGCGGCGACGCGCGAAGGAAGGTCGTGGTCGCGCGCAGCAACAGCGCGGCCGTAGGCAGCCTGGTGGGCGGCAGCCCGCAGAACATTTCCATCGGAATGCCGGAAACCGACACCGTGCGTGCGATGAAGAGCGTCCTGTTCTCGAACCCGAACTTCCAGGAGTATTCGGTGGAGGCCGGCAAGCCGTTGATCTTCGACGCACAATTCCAGAACGTTGCCCATCTCCGCTGCGGAGCAGCACCGGACTCGCTGTCGATCCAGTTCGTGCCGAAGGCGGGTCAGGACTACGAAGTGATGATGCGGCTCGAGAACGAGATGTGCGTGCTGGAGAGCAGGCAGGTGGCTGCCGATGGCAGCCTGCGCGTCAACCTCGTGCACGCCCCGAAGGCGTGTGCCGCGCAGTAAGGCGTCGGCACCGCGGCAGGAGCAACGCCGTTGCCAGGCAGTGCCGGGCAACGGCATCGCTACCGCGTGATCACAGCTTGAACGACACCGGTACGCGGATCTCGCCAGGCACGGGTACGCCATCCTCGCTGGCCGGCAGGTAGCGCCACTTGCGTGTCGCCGCCTGCGCCGCCTCATCCAGTTCCGGCCAGCCGCTGCTCTGCAGCACGGTCACGCCGGCCCACTGCCCGTCGGCTGCCACCTGCACCATCAGGATCGCTTCCCCCTCTTTCTCATCACGGAATGCCTGCGACGGATAGCGCGGCGGATTACTGTGCTTGGTCTCCATCACGATCGACGCCGGCACGTGCGCCGGCCGAGCGCGCTCGACAGCGGCGTGCTGCACCGCCTGCTGCGCCATCGCGGCGTGCCCCATCATCAGCGTGGCCAGCACCACCGCAGTGCCAGCCCAGTGCCCGCAGCGCGTGCGGCTCCCCTTCAATCGATCCTGCAACATCCGTGTACTCCAACAAGCGAGGCGGCAAGTCTAACGCTGCACGCACAAAAAAGTGCCGGTGTCAATTCTTTCGCGCAAATCAAGAAGGACTTGAAACCGTATATGGGACAGTAGGTTAGCTCCTTTCGGGGCCGCTTAGAAGAAGAGCGGCGTTGTCGGCTAGGAGCGACATAGGAGCGTTGGGAGAGAAAGCCGCATCGCACTGTGTAGTGCTGGATTGCCGAGGAACGGCGGGCCTGTCGCATCATCATAGCCCAACAGGCTCGGCGGCATCCAGAATGAAGAACGCGCAGCCTGGGCTGCGCGTTCGATGGATGCCGTTGAATAGCATGCGGTGCAATCATGGCGGCTTCGGTGGTGTGCTGCGGGTCGCCGTGCCCTTCCTGAATCCTCGATCCCCCGCCATGAACGCTTCCAGCATATGCGGGATCAGCGTCGCCGCATCAACGGCCTCGCCATACGCCTGCGCGTGTAGCGCGGCGTAGCGGTCGAGGTCGACTTTCAAGCTGGTCGGGCAAACGAAAGTCAGCTTGGTGCTCTCGGTCTTCGGCAGCGGGCCGAGCCGCAGCTTCTTGGTCGTGCTCATCGTGAAGTCCCCCGGTTGAAGAACAGCGGCTGGTACGGCCGCAGCACCAGATCCCGGTTGACGATGATGCGAACCGGCAGGCCCGGCCGTTGCGTTAAGGTCGGCTGGATGTTGAGGTTGCGCCGGGTCATCTCCTGGCCGACCTGATTGATGCTGTCCTGCGCGCTGTCGCGCCCAGCGATGATGACGCGATCACCATCCTGCCGGTTCTCCGGCGCGGCCAGCTCGGCACCGACGCCCAGCAGCGTGGTGAGTGCCGCACCGGCAAAGATGCGGCCCCAGTGGTAGTCCACATCGTCCTCCAGCCCGGCATAGCCGGCTGGGTCGGTGCCGGCCAGGTTGTCGAGCGTGAGCGAAGACGTGTCCGGCAGGATGATCCGGTTCCAGACGACTTGAACGCGGCTCTGCCCGTAGCTGACCTGGCTGTTGTATTTGCCCAGGATGCGCGAACCCTGCGGAATCAGCAGGAAGCGCCCGGTGGCTGTGTCATAGACCGGCTCCGTCACCGTGGCGATCACGTCGCCGGGCAAGTCCGACTTGATGCCCGTCACCAAGGCACCTGCGACCACTGTTCCGGCCATAACCTGATACGGCGAAATTGGCAGAGTCAGATTGCCGGAATTACGGGTTTCAGTGGGGCCAGCTTTCATGAAAGCCTCTTTCTGGTCTTGCCGGTTTTGCACCGCTGTCGGGTCAGCAGGTTGGGCCGCCGTGGAGGCCGGCCCGGCCGCCAGCGGGTCAAACGCCGCATTGGCGGCGAAGCCCGGCGCAGCGGCCACCTGTGTCTGCGCTACCGGCGCCGCATTCTGCCCACCCGAGCGGAAGAACACGGACGAGGCCGCGGCCGCCTCGGCTTCTTTTCGCAGGGCATCGTTCGGGTCGTGACCGGGGGCCGCGTAGGCAGCCGTCGCCGGTTGCTGCGACTTCACGATAGCCGGGCCAAGATCGCCCGGCAGCGGTGGCCCTAGTTCGGGAACGGCAGGCAGCAACGCCGGCGGCAGCTTGGAATAGTCCGTCGGCAGCGCATCCAGTCCTTCCGACTTTGACACGCGATCGACGTTGTAAAGCTCGGTCTGCTCGCCTGTGCTGCGTCGATGAGGTTGCAGCGACCACATCAGCGCGCCGAGCACGGCGACCGCTAGGACGCCGGCAAGGATGGCCAGCGAGCGCCGGTTCAGGCGTGTGACTGGACGCGGCTGGGCGCGCAGCGCCACTGCCTCCGGCGCCACCTTGTCCGCCTGCGGCGCGGCAAGGTCGGGAGTGTCATCCTGGCTCATGGTCAGTTCCTCCGTGCAACACCATCGGTGCGCTCGATCCGCACCACGTCGCCGCCATCGCCGCCCAGCCGCAGTTCGGCCGCGCCGAACAGGCGATCCACGACGTAGTACGGCGAGCGAAAACGGTAGTTCACCAGTTGCCCGTCGCCCTGCGCGCCGATGACAAACAGCGGCGGCAGCTCGCCCTGGGCGATGCCCGGCGGGAACTGGATATAGACCTTCTCTCCATCATCGAAGGCGCGCAGAGGCTTCCACGGCGGGTTGCTGCCCGATACCGCGTAGCGGAAGCGGATCTTGTCCAGCGACAGGCCCGTATCGACAGGCGTTGTTGCCTGCGCTGCCTGCGCCTGGCGCTGCAACGCGAGCATTCGGTCTTTCGGATAGTCCCAGGACACCGACGCCATCCATGCCCTCTCGGTCGAGGTCAGCTCCAGCAGGTAGGTGCGCCGACTGGTGGTGATGACGAGATTGGTTTTCAGACCGGAGCGGATAGGCTTGACCAGCACATTGACGCGCAGATCGGCCCCGCCGCCGCTGGACGTGTCGCCCACGATCCAGCGCACGGTATCGCCGGCGGCGACCGTTACCAGTTCCTCGCCCGGTTGAAGCGAAACCACCGTCACGCGCCCCGGCGACGCATAGACCTGATAAAGCGCGCCATCGGTGAACGGCCACACCTGAATCGCGTTGACGTAGCCCTCACGGGTAGGCGCGATACGCGCTTCTGCATTGGCACGGGAAACGCGCACCTTTTCGTCGGCCGGCTCCGGCGCAACGGGGGCCTCATCGAGTTCCGGCAGGGGCTTCAACTGCGCCGGCAGCGCCAGCGGTTCAGGGACGGCGACGACTTCGACGGGCTTGGGCGGTTCGGGCAACGGCTGGGCCAGCACCGTCTCGTCGAGCGAGATGGATGGCGGCGGCTTCCCCTGCGAGGCGCAGCCCGCGAGGGCCAGCAGCGTCAAAGGAACAACGTAAAGGCGGAAACGAAGTTTCATGGTTTGGCTCCTTCGGAAGAATCCAGTTCGCGGCTCCATGACAGGCCGTTGACGTAGATACCCAATGGGTTCTTGAGCAGGCGCTGTTCAGTACGCGGGGTTTGCAGGACGGTCGAAAGCACGGCGTTCCAGCGTTCGGTGCCGGCGGGCGCACCGTTGACATAGCGCTGCTCTGTCCAGCGCACGTTGAAAGACGTGTCGCTCGCGCGAACCACGCTGGTGATTTGCACCGTTACCGATTCCTTGCCGATGCGGGCGAATGGGTCATTGGTGCGGGCGTAGTCGTTGAGCACCGCCGCGCCCTTGTCGGTGGTGTAGTCGTAGGCATCGAGCCAGTTCTGCCGCACCACGATGGGGTCGATGGACAGCGAGCGAACCAGCGTCACGAAGCGCGCCAGGTGGTGCGCGATCTGCGCGTCGCCGGGCCGGTACGGCGTGGCGGCCTCTCCCACGGCGCGCACCTGCCCGGCTTGATCGACCTCGATGACATAGGGCGTCACGATGGACTGCGCCGAGCGCCACACCAGGCCGCCGGCCATCAACAGCGCGAGCACTAGGCAGCCGAAGGCCATCAGGCGCCAATTCTTCGCCTGCACGCGGGCGGAGCCGATACGGTCGTCCCACACCTGGGCGGCGGCTTGATACGGGGTGGCAGGCTGCGGCGTATCGGCGTAGCGCACCTGCGGTCGTTTGAATCGCATGGGTGTTCTCCTTGAAGGTTAGGTATCGGAATCCCGCAGGCTCGGGCCTTGCCCGGAGCCGCCGCCGTCGCCGCCGCGCAGCGTGTGGGCGGCAGTGGTCGCGGCATGGGTAGCCTGCTGGCGGCGGTGCATCCGCTTGGCCCAGGCCGGTTGCTCTTGCTTCTGCGAGCCTGCGGTGCCGTCTGCGGTCTGGCCGGGGCCAGCACCGTCGCTGCCGGCTTCTGTGCCGTTCCAGCCAGCGCGGAAGGAGTCGGCCACCTTCTGCCCAACAGCGGAAGCACCAGAGGTGACGCTGCGGCCTGCGGCTTGTGCGCCAGTCTTGGCGACATTGCCGAGGCCAGCCGCCGCGCCCTTGGCACCGCCGCCGGCCGCAGCGGAACCGGCCTGGAACGCCGATCGGGCACTGCCGGCCGCCGAAGTCGCGGCACGCGCACCGGCACCGGCCAGCTTTGCGGCCGCCGGGGCCATTCGTGCCCCGGCCATGACGGCGCCGCCCACGCCCGTTACGGCGGCGCCGATGGCAACGCCGGTGCCGACAGCCCCGACCGCAGCACCAGCCATCGCGCCCGCACCAAGCTGTGGCGCACCGGACACCAGGCCGGTGGCGATACCGGGGCCGAAAATGCCCAGCGCCAGCAGCGCGAGCGAGGCCAGCATCACGACCAGCGCGTGGTCGATGGATGGTTCGTCGGGATGCACCTGGAACTCGGCGAACAGGCCTGAACCGATGCCGACGATGACGGCCAGCACCAAGACCTTGATGCCTGACGACACCACGTTGCCTAGCACCTTTTCCGCGAGGAACGAGGTCTTGTTCCAGAGTGCAAACGGGATCAAGACGAAGCCGGCGAGCGTAGTCAGTTTGAACTCGATCAGCGTGATGAAAAGCTGTACGGCCAGCACGAAGAAGCAGAGGATCACCACCAGCCAGGCGATGAACAGAACCACGATAGGGTCGATGTTCACGAACACCTCGGGGAACCCAGCCATGTCCCCGATCTGTTCCAGAATCGGCGCGGCTGCGTCGATGCCGGTCTTCGCCAGCCGGCCCGGCTGAAGGAAGTTCTCCATCGTGATGGCCGAGCCGGTAGCGGTAATTCCCAAGCCGGCGAACGAGCGGAACACGATGCTCGCCAGCCAGTTGAAGTTGCCGATGATGTAGGCGAACGCGCCGACACAGAGCACCTTGCGCAGCAGCTTGGCGATCACGTCGTCGCCCTGGCCGGTGGCGTGGCTCATGGCCCAATACAGGCCAGCGATCGTCATGTCGATGACGATGAGCGTGGCGGTGAGAAATGCCACTTCGCCCTGCAATAAGCCGAAGCCCGAGTCGATGTAGCGCGAGAACGTATCGAGGAAACGGTCGATGATGGTCACGTCGTTCATGGCGAATCCTCGGGCGGAGTGAGCGGAACGGCGCCCTCTGGCAATTCATCTGCGGGCGTATCGAAGCTCGGCGGAATCGGCGGGAGTTCAGCCAGCGAGTTGTATTCATCCGGCCCGGTATGGCCGGCGAAGAAGCGCCGCCGGAAGGCTTCAGCGGCGGCGCGGCAGGCATCCTCGCCCACGGCCTGCCGGTCGGCCGCGCATTGCCCGCGCAACGCCTTGAGCCGCACCGGATCTGCGGCCAGGGCGTCGGCCAGGTTCTCGGCCGGCTGCTGGCCGCACGCGGTCAGCAGCACGGCCATCAGGACGGAAGCGCATCGCATGGCCGCCTCCGGTCAGTTGTTATAGAAGTTGACGGACTGCGGCGTGTACGGCGTGCCGGTGCCCAGAAAGCGCCGCCGCACTTCGCGGGCGCGCTCCATAGCCGCCGCTTGCCGCGCCAGTTCCAGTGAAGCGGCCCGGTCTTGCGTGATCTGGAGCTGCTGCGCCTGGATCGACTGCTTGGCCTGCAAAGCCAGGAGCTGGTTCGTCGCCTGCATCGCTTGCAGCGCGCCGGTGGCCGACTGGCTCTGGCTCACGAGATCGGCCAGCGCGCTTTCGTCTTGGGCGAGGTTCTGCGACACCTGCGCCTGCATCCGCATCGCGGTGTGCAAGCCGTTCAAGGTGTTCTGCCAGCGTTCGCGGGCGTCCTGTGCCATGCGGTCGCCGCTGATGGTGGCGGCGTACTGTTCCGGGTACAGGCGGGCGAACGTGGCATCCATGCTCTGCACGTCGTAGGCCAAGCCGCGCGCCTCGGCGATCAGGCGCTCGGTGGTGGCGAGCGTCGAGCGCAGGCGGTTGACGATGTTGAAGTCGAGATTTGCCAGGTTCCTGGCCTGGTTCATCAACATCTGCGCCTCGTTCTGAAGCTGGTTGATCTGGTTGTTGATCTGTTCCAGCGTGCGCACGGCGGTCAGCGTGTTCTGCACGAAGTTGGACGGGTCGAACACCGTCAGCGCGGATGCGGGCTGCACGGCCAGCAGCGATACCGACAGCACGGCAGCGAGTGAGACAGAGAGCAAACGGGGCTTGGTCTTCATGGTGAAACCTCCAGCGGTTGAGAAGCGAGAAAGGAAGCTGCCGCCGGAGCGGACGGCAGCAGGTCGGCGGCCCAGCCGAGGCCGCGATGGCGCAGCCACGCGCCGGCGAAGCCGGGAGCGCCGGCCTGCGTCAGCACGCGGTCAATATCGCGTTGGTCTTGAGGGGTGGATGCGCCCGCGAATGCGAGCGCGACAGGCCCCAGGTCGAGGTCGAACAGGCGATTGCCGAGGCGCGACTGGTAGTAGTAATCGCGCTTGGGCTGTGCGGTCGCCACGATCTCAATCTGGCGGCTGTTCAAGCCGAAGCCTTCGTAGATCGTGCGAATCTGCGGCTCGGTGGCCTGCGGGTTAGGTAAGAAGATCCTGCTCGCGCAGCTTTCGATGATGGCTGGCGCGATGGTCGAGTCCTTGATGTCGGCCAGCGACTGCGTGGCAAAGATGACGCTGACGTTCTTTTTTCTGAGCGTCTTGAGCCATTGCCGGATGCGGGCCGCGAAGGACGGCTCATCGAGGAACAGCCACGCTTCATCGAGGATCAGCAGCGTGGGCGCGCCGTCAAAACGTTCGTCGAAGCGGGCGAACAGGTAGCGCAGCACTGCTTGCACGGCGGCGGGGCTGTGCATCAGTTCTTCCATCTCAAAGCCCTGCACGTCGGCCATGCCCAGCCGGTCGTGGTCAGCGTCCAGCAGCTTGCCGTGGGCGCCGCCCAACACATAGGGCGCGAGCGCTTGGCGCAGCGCGTTGGACTGCAATAACACCGACAAGCCGGTCATGGTGCGCTGCTCCACTGGCGCACCGGCAAGGCTTCGCAGCGCCGACCAAATGGCAGCCTTCTCGTCCGGGCCGACCGTCACGCCTTCGTGCAGCAGCCGGCCCTCCACCCATTCGGCGGCCCAGGTGCGGTAGCCCTCGTGGGCTATTCGCGCGAGTGGCTGGAAGGCGATGCCGCCATCGGCACCGAGGTCGTAGTGCTCACCGCCAAGGCCGAGGATGGTGGCGCGCATCGAGCGCCCCATGTCGAAGGCGAAGATCCGCGAGCCGAAGTAGCGCCGGAACTGCATGGCCAATATGGCGAGCAGCACCGACTTGCCCATGCCGGTCGGCCCGGCGACAAGGGTGTGCCCCACGTCGCCGATGTGCGTCACCAGCCGGAACGGCGTCGCGCCATCGGTGCGGGTGACGATCAGCGGCGGGCCATCGAGGTGTTCGTTCTTCTCCGGCCCAGCCCATACCGCTGACATCGGCATCATGTGCGCCAGGTTCAGCGTCGAAACGATGGGCTGACGCACGTTCGCGTATGCGTTGCCGGGGACGGACGACAGCCAGGCATCGACTGCGTTGAGGGTTTCGGGGATGGTCACGAAACCCCGGCCCTGGATGACGCGCTCCACCATGCGCAGCTTCTCGTCGGCCACGGCCGGGTCGGCGTCGAGCACCGTCACCGTGGCGGTGAGGTAGCCGAAGGCGACTTGATCGCTGCCCAGCTCCTGCAAGGCGGCATCGGCGTCGGCGGCCTTGTTGCTGGCATCGGTATCGACCAGCGGGCTTTCCTGCTGAAAGATCGTTTCGCGCAGCAGCGCGATGACGTTCTTGCGCTTGGCGAACCATTGGCGCCGCAAGCGCCCCAATTCCCGTTCCGCCTCGGCTTTGTCCAGGCACAGGAAGCGCGTACTCCAGCGATACGCAAAGCCCAGGCGGTTGAGGTCGTCCAAGATCCCCGGCCAGGTCGAGGTCGGGAAGCCTCGTACCGACACCACGCGCAGGTGCTGATCGCCCAGCATGGGCGCCAGGCCGCCGACCAGCGCGGCATCGGCCAGCAGTGCGTCGATATGGAACGGCACGTCGGGCACGCCGACGCGATAGCGCCGCGTGGAGACTGTGGCATGCAGGTAGGTCAGCGTCTGGCTATCGTCCAGCCAGGCAATCTCCGGCATCACACCATCGAGCAGGTCGAACACGCGATCGGTCTCTGCCACGAAGGAATCAAGCCGACCACGCCAGTCCACACCCTCAGTGGGCCGGTTCTCGTACAGCATCCCAGCCGCACGGGCGCGAGACTCTTGCGGCGGTAGGTGTTGCAACGTGAAGTGATAGACGCTCTCGAAATGGCCATCCGACTCCTCGAACGCCGCGCGTCGCTCCTCATCCACCAGCCAGGACAGTGGTTCGGGAAAGGAGGATTGCGGATAGCTCGATGCCCGCATCCGCTCGGCCTCGATATAGAAGGCCCAGCCAGACCCGGTACGGCGAAGCGCGTTGTTCTGCCGCGCCGACGTGGCAATCAGCTCGCCCTGTGTCGCACTGTCCAAGTCGGGGCCGCGAAACTGGAACGTGCGTTGAAACGAACCATCTTTGTTCAGCACAACGCCCGGCGCGACCAGCCCGGCCCAGGGCAGCCAGTCGGCAAGCAAGGCCGGGCGCTGACGATATTCGGCAAGGTTCAGCATGGCGTCCTCCCCTCACACGTCCAGAAGCGGGCGGTGTTTGATATGCCGCGCGAAGACCTGCATGAACTGCGGATCGACGCGCGCACCCCATACGGCCAGCGAGTGGCCGACGATCCAGAGCACCACGCCGGGAATCCACAGTTGCAGGCCCAGCCCGACGGCGGCGGCTAGCGTGCCGTTGGCAATCGCCACGGTGCGCGGCGCACCGCCCAGCAGGATCGGCTCGGTCAGCGAGCGATGCAGCGGCACTTCAAAGCCCGGAAGATCGGTGGCCTTACTCATACGACGGCCCCTCCGGAGAAGCTGAAGAACGACAGGAAGAACGAGGACGCGGCGAACGCGATGGACAGGCCGAACACGATCTGGATCAGCTTGCGAAAGCCGCCGCTGGTATCACCGAACGCCAGCGCAAGCCCCGTCGAGATGATGATGATCACCGCCACGATCCGGGCGACTGGCCCTTGGATGGATTCGAGGATGGAGGTCAGCGGCCCTTCCCACGGCATCGAGGAACCGGCGGCCTGCGCCGTGCCCGCCAGCAACAGCATCAGCGCGGCCAGCAGCAGCCCTTGCCCTGCGGGACGGGCCAGGTGGCGCAGCCGCGCCATGCTGGACAGGCGAGAAATAGGATTTACGGAAAGACGGAAAGCATCAACGTGCGTCATGGCAGTTCTCCAGGTTGGTCAGGGGTCGAGGAAGGCGCAGCGGCAGCGGCTGCAAGAGGAACCGGCGGCAGCTCGGGAAACGGCGTTTCCAGCGCATCTGTCAGGCGATAGCCCGCACCGTCGAAGCCGACGACACGGGAGATGGTTTCGACGTGACGTTTGCGGCCACGGCCTGCGATGTGAATCACCACGTTGACCGCCTCGGCGATCAGGGCGCGGGGCGGATTCACTGCCACTTCGAGGATCAGTTGCTCCAGACGCAGCAGTGCGCCCAAGGCGGAGCCGGCATGGATGGTGGCAATGCCGCCGGGGTGGCCGGTGCCCCAGACCTTCACCAAGTCCAGGGCTTCGCCGCCACGCACTTCGCCGACGATCACGCGGTCAGGCCGCAGGCGCATCGTGGCCCGCACCAGCTCGGTCATTGTGACGACGCCGGCGCGGGTGCGCAGCGGCACATGGTCGCGGGCCGCGCATTGCAGCTCGATGGTGTCTTCGAGCACCAGCACGCGGTCGCCTGTGGCGGCGATCTCGGCCAGCAGCGCGTTCGCCAGCGTGGTCTTGCCGGTGCTGGTGCCGCCGGCGATCAGGATGTTCTGCCGCTCGCGCACGGCGCGGCGCAGGAACTCGGCCTGCCCGGCGGTCAGGATGCCGTCGGCCACGTAGCGATCCAGGCCGATGATGCTCACGGCCCGCTTGCGTAGCGCGAAGGCTGGCCCCGGGGCGGCCGGAGGCAGGATGCCCTCGAAACGCTCGCCGGTTTCCGGCAACTCGGCGGTCAAGAGCGGCTGGCCGCGATGCACCTCCGCGCCGACATGCGCGGCGACCAGGCGGATGATGCGTTCACCATCGGCCTCGGGCATCTCCACGCCCAGCGGCGAGCGACCCGACGACAGCCGATCCACCCACAGGGTGCGATCGGGGTTGAGCATGATTTCCACAACATCCGGATCTTCGAGCGCAGCGGCGATCAGCGGCCCCATCGCCGTGCGCAGCATCTGGATGCGGCGATCCTGGGACGCCGCGGCGGATGAGCGAGATTCAGGCGGAATCTGCGGAACGGCACTCATGACGCACGCTCTGCAGCTCGCTCATCGGCGGACGCCATCGCTGCTGCGTCATCCATCCGCATCGGATCGGGGTGCAGTTCCTCCACCACGTCGCGCACCAGACTGCGGCCACGCAGCAGGTGGCGACCCAACTGCTCGACGAACTGCTCGAAGCGCGCTTTGCCCTGGGCGCGGGCCGCGTCCTTGTGGGCTTCTGGCACCGGCGTGCTGATGGTCAAGAAATAGCGGATGAACAGCGCCAGCGTTTCGATCTGGATGTTCTGGTCGCGCTCCATGCGTTCGGTCTGCCGCGACAGTCGATCCAGCCGCTTGGCAATGGCGGCCTCACGCTGGTCGCCCGCATCGGGTGACAGCCAGGACGCCAAGGCCGCTGCGACGATGGAGGACTTGGACACGCCTTTCTTGGCGGCAAGTTCATCCAGGCGCTTGGCGTGCTCGGGCTGGATGAAAAGATTGAGGCGGTATTGGCTCATAGGTCGATTCCGTCGTTGGGGTCGAGAGAAGCCAGCCGGGCCGTGCGCTGCATGGCCGGGTCGAGCTGGCCGGGAAGCGGGAGCGCCAGGTCGTCGTCATCGAGCAGCTCCAGGTCGTTCGCACACGCGTCCAACTCGGGCTCGTAGGCGACGGTTTCGGAGAGTTCGAGCTGGCGGCGCGGGCCGCCGTCATCGGTGCCGCCCGGACCATCGGCGGATACCGAGGTCGGCGCCGTAGGTACGGCCGGGATCGCCAAGCCGCTCCAGTCGTCGGGGCGGGCTGGCGGCGCGTCGGCGTACCTCCCGACTGCGAGCACGGGCGGTGGCAGGACGCGATCCTTGAAATTGGCGTCGACGTAGTAACGCAGCTTCTTCGCGCGGATCGGGGCAACGCTGGACACCATGACTACGGCGTCCTCAGGTGGAAGCTGCATCACCTCGCCGGGCGTCAGCAGCGGACGTGCAGTTTCCTGACGCGACACCATCAGGTGCCCCAGCCACGGAGCGAGGCGGTGGCCCGCGTAGTTGCGCTGCGCGCGAAGCTCGGTGGCGGTGCCGAGGGTTTCGGAAATCCTTTTCGCCGTCCTTTCGTCGTTGGTGGCGAAAGTCACCCGGACATGGCAGTTGTCGAGGATGGAATGGTTCTGCCCATACGCCTTGTCGATCTGGTTCAGGCTTTGAGCGATGAGAAAGCTGCGGATGCCGTAGCCGGCCATGAAGGCAAGCGCGGACTCGAAAAAATCGAGGCGACCCAGCGCCGGAAACTCGTCCAGCATCAGCAGCAGCTTGTGCCGGCGCGCGATGCCATCGCTGCCGTCGAGCGATTCGGTCAGCCGCCGCCCGATCTGGTTCAAGATGAGCCGGATCAGCGGCTTGGTGCGGCTTATGTCGGAGGGCGGCACCACCAGATAGAGCGATACCGGGTGCTCGGCGGAAATCAGGTCGGCGATGCGCCAATCGCAGCGCGATGTGACTTCGGCCACGGTCGGGTCGCGGTACAGGCCGAGAAACGACATGGCGGTGGAGAGCACGCCCGATCGCTCGTTGTCCGACTTGTTGAGCACTTCGCGGGCAGCGGATGCGACAACCGGGTGAGGCGCATCGCCCAGGTGCTTCGTCGTCATCATCCGGTGCAGCGTCAGCTCGAACGGACACGCCGGGTCGCTGAGGAAGTTGGCGACGCCGCGCAGCGTCTTGTCCTCGCCTGCGTACAGAACATGCAAGATTGCACCGACCAGTAGCGCGTGGCTGGTCTTCTCCCAATGATTGCGCTTCTCTAACGCACCTTCAGGGTCAACCAGAATGTCGGCGATGTTCTGCACGTCGCGCACTTCATGTGCGCCGCGCCGGACTTCAAGCAGCGGGTTGTAGGCGGCCGACTGCCTATCGGTGGGGTTGAAAAGCAGGCAGTGCGAAAAGCGCGAACGCCAGCCCGCCGTGATCTTCCAGTTCTCTCCCTTAATGTCGTGAATGACGGCGGACGCCGGCCACGAAAGCAACGTAGGCACCACCAAGCCCACGCCCTTGCCCGAGCGCGTGGGTGCGAAGCTCAGGACATGTTCCGGCCCCTCATGTCGGAGGTATTGGTCGTCGTGTTGGCCGAGGAAGACGCCCGCCGGGAGGGTCAGTCCAGCTTTGCGGATGTCGACGGCATCGGCCCAGCGTGCCGAACCATAAGTCGTAACCAGCCGCGACTGCCGAGAACGCCATACCGACATGGCGATGGCGACGAGTAAAGCGAACAAACCGCTACCACCCGCAATCGCACCGCCTGTGTCGAAGACGTGCGGCGCGTAGGCATCAAAGAAGAACCACCATTCGAACAAGCGCCACGGGTGATAAACCGGTACACCTAGAAGATCGAACCAGGGCGATCCGAGGCGTACTTGATAGCCAAGGGTCGCTGCTGTCCATTGTGTGGCGCCCCAGACGCCGGCGATCACGATGCCGATTACCACAGCGATCTGGCCGAACAGAACGTTCGTCCCTTGCATGACCTGTCCTCCGATTTCTCCTGCGCTGGTGTCTCATTGAAAGCGTTGCACAGGGGGTGTCGCAGGCGTCAGGATCGGTTCTGGGCTAGTGCCGGTCAAAGACCGTTCGCAGCACAATGGTCGAGGGAAAAGAAAGAATGAGCGCGGTGGCGAGTCAAAGAAAAGCGCCGCAAGCGAAAGCGCACTGCGGCGCATACAGAGTTCCAAGCAAGTTACCCAAAAAAAGCCGTCAATGGGCCTTGCTTCCACTCATAGGCAATATTTAGATATCATGAAAAACGATGATATTTAAGATTGGAATAAAAATGAAAAATATCAAGAGTATGGATCTCAACTTGCTCAAGGCGCTGGACGCATTGTTAGACGAACGCAATGTGACACGGGCGGCGGCCCGTCTGGGACTAACCCAGCCGGCCTTGAGTGGCATGCTGACGCGGTTGCGCGAGAGCTTCGGTGACCCGCTTTTCGCGCGCTCGCAGCGGGGTATCGTTCCAACGCAGCGGGCGCTGGATCTAGGGATGCCTGTCAAGCAGGTGCTCGCCGAAATCGACGCGCTGCTCCAGCCACCTTCCTTCAATCCGGCCACCGCACAACTGACCTTCTCCATCGCCGCGACGGACTATGCGCTGCGTGCCGTTGCTGTCCCATTTCTATCGGCACTTAAACGGCACGCACCGCGTGTACGAGTCTCATTAGTGCCAGTCGAGAGCGGGCAGCTACAGAACCAGCTTGAGCGCGGTCAGATCGATTTAGCCCTCCTGACGCCAGAGATCACTCCGCCAAATCTGCATGCCCGAGAGCTGTTCAAGGAACACTATGTGTGTGTCCTGCGGGAAGACCATCCTGCGGCTATGGGGCGCAAGCTGACCGTTAAACAGTTCTGTGCTCTCGACCATGCGCTTGTTTCCTACGATGGTGGAGGTTTCCGCGGCGTCACCGACGATGCGCTAGAACAGTTGGGCAAACGACGCAGCGTCACACTGTCGGTCAAGAGCTTTCTGATCTTGCCAGACATCCTGCGTGCCAGTGACATGGTTGCGATCTTGCCGAGCCGCTTGGTCGCCGGTATGGACAAGCTGGCTATCTCCCTGCCGCCGGTGAAGATACCGGGGTTCACCAAGACGGCTGCTTGGCACGAACGCACCCATCACGATCCAGCACATCGCTGGATACGAGCACTGCTGTTCACTTCCTGTGCTAACAACAAGTAGGCAAGATCGCTCCTATCGTCATGCTCAGCACAACTCTACCTCGCACTACAAATAAGCAATCAGTCGGCTCAATTGGAGACGCGCCCTTTCGTAGCGCCGCTGCGAGATAGCCTAGTCGGTGGATGGCAGAACCTAGGCCTTGATATCATATTTTATGATATCAAAAATAGAAACTTAGGATTTCACTTATTGCAGATGGAGGCTCATGATTTGCTCCATGACCACTTGAATGACGCAGCCACCCCTGTTGCGTCATCGACATTTTGTGAAGGAGCTTCGATATGAGCAAGCAACAGAACGCCATCCTCTGGCCCGAAGGCTACACGCCGGGCTTTACTGAGAATTTCGCCTCCAATGAGATCATCGCCGCCGGCTTGAGCGCGGCCGACGTATGGCCTCTACTCGTCACACCATCGCTGTGGCCAAGCTACTACGCCAACTCGGCTAACGTGTGCTTTCATGACGGCAAAGGCCCGGTACTGGCCGACGGCGATCGGTTTTACTTCGAGACCTTCGGCTTCCCGGTAGAGGGGCAGTGCAACGAATACGTGCCACCTGCGGATGGGCAACCCGGCCGCGTGGCCTGGCACGGCTGGTCCGGCGAGGAAGGCACAGATACGCGCCTGGATGTGCATCACGCCTGGCTGGTTGAGAACCTGGACGGCAGGCGCGTGCGCATCCTCACGCAGGAAACTCAGAAGGGCAAACCGGCCGAGGAGCTGCACAACGCCAAACCCAACCCGATGATCAACGGCCATCAGGACTGGCTCGACAGCTTGGTCGAGGCAGCGCGCAAAGCCAAGCAGGCGTAGTGGTCTCCGGCCGCTTGATCCCAAGCGTCTGAACGGAGAAAACCATGATGAGAACTCCCCTCAGGATTCTGCTGGTCCTGACTTCGCAGGCAACGATGGGCGACGAACTGCTCAACCGCGAATGGTTCCGCAGTCGGACCGAAGCGAAGGTGCTGATCGAACGTTGGCGACAGTTCTACAACGAGCAGCGGCCGCATAGCGCGCATGCTTACAAACCGCCGGCGACGATCCGGCGCAACTGGATCCAATCCGATAGCATCCCCTCCGAACTCACTGCCTGACTGGCTACAAAGTTCGTACTCAGGTCACCTTGGCGCAGGCACTGAAGGTGGAGCCACCCGGAATGGGTGCTCCCACCGCCTTACGCGCACTGGCTCGAACTCTCCCGAGGCGCCGGCAAGCTCGTCACATAGCGACTAGAGAGAGGAGGTGACCGTACGAGTTCCCAGCGCCCGATCCACTCTGGGAGCTGGGTCGCCTAGCGACTACGCTACCAATGGAGCTAGCGATCAACTCGATAACTTGAGCGTGATAACGCCCAGGATGATCAACGCCACGCCAAGGTATCGCATCAGGGAGGTTGGGTCGCCATAGAAATGAATTCCGACTAAGAAAGTTCCCGCCGCTCCGATACCCGTCCACACCGCATAAGCAGTCCCAATCGGTATCTGACGCTGAGCAAGCCATAGGAAGGCGCCGCTAATTGTCATGAAAGAGACGGCTACTGCGACCCCACTCCAACGCGATGTTGGCTCTTGCGCCATTTTCAGCCCGACCGGCCATCCGATTTCAAACAATCCAGCCAAAACAAGATAGATCCAACCCATTGCGATTCTCCTTCAAATTTTTCATATCCGGCATACATACTCCGGCATGACCACCAGCTTAGAACTTCGGCGGCTCTTTAGGCGTGGTGTGGGGCACATCGCCATCTTCGTAAAAGCGCTTTCGCGTAGCCTCGGCAACCCGGTTACATAGTTGGTCGCCCAGCATTGGTCGATCCAACTTGCATTGCTTGCGCAACTCTTTCAGACGCTCAGGATTGAGCGCTAATTCATCGACTGTCGGAAGGTTGGCTTTATCTGGTTTCCCAGATGGGCTGCAGGCTGCCAATGTCGAGGAAAGCAATATGAGAGCAATCTTCTTCATGGTTAATTTTCTTTGGGAGATTGTGTGATGGTTTACCGCCGACCTTTGGCATCTGGAGATTTGATCGAATGAACGCGTTCCATGAAGCGAGTCAGCATTTCTGACGGCTCGCTGGCCGGCCGTAGTAGATAGGTCGTGAGCATTGGCGAACGTCCAGTCAGCGGCCGTGCGACCACCCCCTGTTCCCTGCTGGCTGTGATATGCGCGCCTCCTGTGAGGCCTAGTGCAAGTCCCGCCGAAACCAGGACCATCATTAGATCGCTGGAAGTCACGCGTTCGGCAATCAGTGGCTCTATGTCCACGCGACGTAGCACCCGTTCAACTTGCCGAGCATGGCCCTCACACGCCACCGCGTCGCAGAGCACCAGCGGATACCGCAACAGCTCTTCTAGGGGAATCTGTTTGTGGGATAGCAAGGGGTGCCGTGCGGGCACAGCTACCATCAGAGGGTCACTCCACACCGGCACGGCGATGATGCCTTCGCCGACTTCATCCGATTGAGCGAAGCCGAGATCGTACAGTTCGCCACACAATCCCTTGATTTGCTGTGCCAAAGGCACCTCGAAGAAGCGAACTTCCACTTCCGGCTCTTCCTGCCGGCAGAGCGCCAACAACGCAGGCAGGCGCGATGGCGTGATTCCATCAGACAATGCAATACGGAGCTGGCAATGAAAGCCATTGGCTGCGGCGTTCACACTGTCGCGCGCCTGCTGCAAAGCTGCGAAGACACGCGGCACGCTCTCAAAGAAGAGCCTGCCCGCACGAGTCAAGCGGGTGCTCCGAGTGGTTCTCGCAAATAGCGCTACGCCCAACTCTTCCTCAAGTTCCTTGATGGCGCGCGACAGCGGCGATGTCTCTATGTGGAGGCGCTCTGCGGCTCGGGCAAAGTGCAGCTCCTCTGCCACCGCCAGAAAGTAGCGCAGGTGTCGAATTTCCATGTTCGCATTCCTCATCACTCAGGCCTCACCACCTTCGCCTTGCGTCACGCTATTTAGCTAGCCTTCGCAAGCTGCTCCAGCATGTTTCTGCGATCAAACAGGAGAGCCGGATAATGCTTTTGCCAGGACGCCCCATTGCATGGCTGTCTCGGCCCGCGTGCGGATCAGCGAAGCCTGCGCTGACAGCCCCCCGGCCTCAGCCTCGGCCACCACCGTGGCGTCCACTTGTCCCGCCTCGAACAGACGTCGGCTGCGATCGAGCTGACGCTCCGCGACTGCGACACCCTCGGCCTGATGCTCCAGTGCTGCGTGCTGCGTATGCCAACCGAGATATGCGTTCTCTACGTCCTGCAAAGCACTCAACAAAGTGCGCTCGAACTCCGCACGGGCAGCTCGGCTGCGCGCCTCTCCGGTCTCGATGCCGGCACGGATCGCGCCACCATCGAAGATCGGCAACGACACCCCGGCCCCAAGTGAAAAAATGTTTCCAGTGATGCGGGTTCCCACACTCTCTACGCGCTGCCGTCCGCCGCTCAGGTCCAACACCAGCCTGGGGAAGCGTTCGCCTTCGGCTGCGTTCCAGCGCGCGGTTTCGGCGGCGAACTTCGCTTCGGCGGCGCGCACGTCGGGCCGCTCACTCAGCAGGTCCGCAGGTATGCGTGTCGGTGTCCAGTCCGGGACGGCGAGCGACGCAAGAGTTGGGGAAGCTGCAGGCGCTCCGGGCGTTTGTCCCACTAGTACATCGAGTGCATGCGTCGCCTCGCCGCGCGCACGCCGCAGTTGCTCTTGCTCCACGCGCAGTGCGACGACGCCGGCGCGGGTACGCTCGATGTCGAAGCCGGTAGCTTGTCCGGCCTCGAACTTCCGTTGCATCAGCAAGACGAGTCGTTCTGCGGATGCCAGCCGCGCCGCGGCTAGCGCTTCGAGCTCACTGGCTTGGCGCTGCTGCACAGCCGCCGACACTGTTTCAAACGCGACCTGCCACCGCGTGGCAACCCACGCTTGTTCGGCTGCCACCGCATCCAGGCGCGCACCTTCTGCTGCCTGCGAAAGCCGTCCCGACAGGTCTGCCTTCCACGATGCGGACAACGTGGCGCGGCCATCATTGCCGATTGCAACGTTCTCTGAATAGTCGCGTCCTCGAGTTGCCTGCGTGCCCGCGGACAACGAGGGGAGCAGGGAGGCCCGTGCTCGCCGCGTGGCGGCCGATGCCTCGTCCACGCGCGCTCGCGCAATCGTCAGTTCGGTATTGCGCTCCAGCGCCGCCCGGACCAAGGCATTGAGGTGCGGATCGCCGTAGGCCGTCCACCAATCGACGGGAAGAGTACGGCGGGACGATTTGTCCAAGATGCCTTCACCTCCCTCTTCATTTGAGAAATGGGCCGGTACATCCAGGCGAGGTGGATCGGCAGAGTGCGGGGCATGGCTGCAGGCCGCAAGAAGCAGTAGCGGAGAAATCATGGCAATGAGGCGATAGCGTTCAAGAATTTGAGACATGGCAGCTCCTTGCGTTCCGAAAAAGTCTTGACGGACTGTTGTATGGCTTCTACTATACCGTCTGGACTGTATATGACTCAAGCTTTTTTGGAGCACGACCATGCCGCCCCGCGCGAAAACAAAGTTGCCCCCCCGTCCACTGCCCATAGCAGCGCCGATGCGCAGCCCGGCCTCCAGCAAGGAGCCCAGCGAACTCGCGACCGCATCCTGCAGGCCGCCCGCGAACTGGTGCTGGAGGAAGGTGCCAGTCGCTTGACACTGGACGCCGTCGTTGTGCGGGCCGGGTTGAGCAAAGGGGCGTTTCTCTATCACTTCAAGACCAAACGCGATTTGTTCGTGACACTGATCGACGAGATGATCCGGGCGTTCGACGCGGTACAAGCCAATCACGAGCGCAGGTTTGCCGGAGATCCGGACCCCTGGCTGTCGAGCCAGGTGGAAGCGATGCCCGACGACGAGATGCAGAAGATGGGCGCAGCGCTGCTCGCGGCAGCTGCGGAAGATCCAACACTTCTCGACCCACTGCGCGAGTGGTACCGCGTGCAGTACGAACGCGTGCGTCGATCCCCGCGTGGCACCGAGACCGCGGCACTCATCATGCTGGCATTGGATGGCGCCCTGTTCGCCGATCTTCTGGGTTTGCCAATACTCGCACCCGCAGAGCGGCGGCATTTCTTTCGGGCGCTCCAGGATCTCGCCTCGGGCCATCTCGAACTTGTCCCGGCAAAAGGACGCACATGAGTCGCGTCCGTAGCGGTGTCATGACCGCGTGCGCACCGCGCTCCTTGGCGGTTGCTTGCACACTATCCATTTCGACTCTGCTCTCAGGGTGCGGAAACTCGCAATCCACCGTATCCGAGCCTCCGCGCGCAGTGAAGCTCGCCGCCGCGCAGTCGGATCTCCCGCATAGCTCTCGCATCGAATTGACTGGCTCGGCGCGAGCAACCGAGCGCAGCATCCTAGGATTTGAAACAGGAGGACGGATCGCCAAGTTGAACGTCGACGTGGGTGAACGGTTCTCCCGCGGCCAAGTCCTGGCAGAACTTGATGCGCAACCTGACCGGCTTCGCGTGACACAAGCGCAAGCATCCCTGGCGGCCGCCGAAGCCGGCCTGATGGATCGACGTGTACAGACAGATCAACAGCGCCGGTTGCTCGAAAGCGAAGTCATCTCCCCTGCTGCGTTCGAGAGCGCGAAGGCGCAGCTAGCGGTCGCAGAGGGTCAAGCGCGCACTGCCAAGGCGGCGCTTGGCCTGGCCGAACGAGCACAACGTGGCACGATGATCGTCGCTCCTTTCGATGGTGTCGTGGCGGAAAAGCTGGCTTTGGCGTTCACCGACATTGCTGCTGGTGCGCCGGTATTTCAGGTCGACGGCGTGCGCAGTGGCACTGAGATCATCGCGAACGCGTCTACTACACAGGCACCTCACATAGATGTCGGCCAACGCGCAGAACTGAGCTGGAGCGGAGCCGAACAACCAATCCGAGCGGTGGTACGTCGTGTCGGTCTGCGCGCCGAAAATGGCTCGCTCCTACCCGTGGTGCTAGTGCCTGAAGATAACGCGCAAGCGCGCGCACTTCGGCCAGGTATTCCCGTACAGGTCGTGCTCGACGCACCTGCGGCAACCTCCAAGACCTCTCGGCCCGAGACTGTATCCATACCTTATGCCTCGCTGGTGCTCGGCACGAAGCCGGGCGAGGCTTC
Organism: Stenotrophomonas sp. Sm6012; assembly: GCF_030985895.1. NCBI lineage: Bacteria > Pseudomonadati > Pseudomonadota > Gammaproteobacteria > Lysobacterales > Lysobacteraceae > Stenotrophomonas > Stenotrophomonas sp. Sm6012. The sequence continues at coordinate 50,552 of NZ_JAPTFX010000008.1, forward strand.
CGTCTTCGTCTACACCCCTGAAGATAAGAAGGTGCACCGTCGCGCGGTGCGCTTCACGCCGGTACAGGAAGGAGACAGCGCGCGCGTCCTCGCTGGACTCAAGCCCGGCGAGACGGTGGTTGCCGCCGGAGGAGGATGGCTCACCGATGGACAGCCAGTGACACCACTGGAAGCCACCACTCAATTGACCAAGCGCTAACGCGATCCACCAGGTTACTTCATCATGAAGATCACCGAGATGGCGCTGCGCGCCAGTCGACTTACCTACTTTGTAGCGCTCATCATTTTCGTCGCCGGCATCGCGACCTTCCTGAATTTTCCTTCTCAGGAGGAGCCGACTGTCACGGTCCGCGATGCGATGGTCACGGCGTTGAACCCGGGGCTGCCCGCCGAACGCGTTGAGCAACTCATTGCCCGGCCGATCGAGGAGCGCTTGCGCGAACTGGCAGAGGTCAAGCGCGTGACGAGCACCGTGCGCGCAGGCAGCGCCATGATCCAGGTCACGATCTGGGACCGCTACACCGACTTGGCACCGATCTGGCAGCGCGTCCGGGCCAAGGTCGCCGATTCGAAGGATGCCTTACCACAGAGCACGATGGGGCCTTTCGTCGACGAAGACTTCGGCCGCGTCGCGGTTGCCTCGATTGCGGTCACTGCACCAGGTTACTCCATGAGCGAGATGCGCGTCGCGCTCAAGCAGATGCGCGACCGCCTGTACACCGTGCCTGGTATTGAGCGCATCACTTTCTACGGCCTGCAGGAAGAGCGCGTCTATCTCGAATTCGATCGGCCTAGGCTCGCGCGATTGGAGCTGACACCACAGGGGGTGATCGACCAACTCGTCAAACAGAACGTCGTCGCTTCGGGTGGACAAATTGTTGTCGGCGGCATCAATGCAACCTTGGCGGTCAGTGGCGAAGTGCGTGACGCTCCCTCCCTGCGAGCAATGCCGATCGCGCTGCCACGACCGCAAAGTAGTACGGCGCCCGTGCCGACGATCGCATTGGGTGAACTGGCGCAGGTGAGTGTGCGGCCAGCCGATCCGCCGGAATCTGCTGCCATCTACAAAGGCCAGCCCGCTGTCGTCATGGCGGTTTCGATGGCCTCCGGTCAGAACGTGGAGCAGTTCGGAAAAGCGCTCAAAGCACGGGTTGCAGACCAGGAGAAGCTGCTGCCGGCGGGTTTCGATCTGTCATACGTCACTTTCCAGGCCGATGTCGTCAAGCACGAGATGGGCAAAATGAACCACGTCATGATGGAGACGATCATCGTCGTCCTCGGTGTCGTCGTGCTATTTCTCGGTTGGCGCACCGGGATCATCGTGGGCATGATCGTGCCGTTGACGATCCTCAGTGCACTCATCGTCATGCGCGCGATGAACATCGAGCTTCAGAACGTCTCGATGGGCGCCATCATCATTGCGCTCGGCTTGTTGGTGGACAACGGCATTGTGATTGCCGAAGACATCGAACGCCGCCTGGCCGGTGGCGAAGATCGTAAGCATGCCTGCCTCGAGGCGGGCCGCACGCTCGCCATTCCGCTGCTCACGTCCTCGCTCGTGATCGTGATCGTGTTCTCGCCGTTCTTTTTTGGCCAGAACGCCACGAGCGAGTATCTGCACAATCTCGTGGTCGTGCTGGCACTGACGTTGTTCGCTTCGTGGCTGCTGTGCCTGACTGTCACGCCCCTATTGTGCTACCACTTCGCCAAACCCCATCACAAGCAGGAGCAGGGCGACGCCTATGACACCCGCTTCTACCGTGGCTACCGGCGCGTACTGGAGTGGGTGCTCCACCATAAGGCGGTCTATGTAGCGTCGATGATCGCGGCGCTTGCCATTGCGCTGTATGGCTTCACCACCCTGCCGTACGATTTCATGCCCAAGTCCGACCGGCTTCAGTTCCAGATTCCGGTGCAGCTCGCCCCCGGTACCGACTCGCGCGAAACGCTCGCCCGCGTGAAGCAGATCAGTGGTTGGCTGGGCGACACGAACATCAATCCAGAAGTCTCCGATCACATCGGCTACGTCGCCGATGGTGGCCCGCGCTTCATCCTTAGCCTGAATCCACCACTGCCGGCATCGAACATCGCGTACTTCGTTGTCACATTGAAGCCGAAGAGCGACATCGACGCCGTCCTCGCCCGCACCCGCAGCTACTTTGCGCAAGCACATGGCGACGTGCGCGCCGAGCCCAAGCGTTTCTCGCTCGGTGCGACCGAGTCAGGGACTGCCATTTATCGCGTCAGCGGTCCGGATGAGGAGGTATTGTTGGGGGCCGCGTCCAAAATCGAAGCAGCGCTGCGCAAGCTGCCCGGCACCATCAACGTCAAGAACGATTGGGATACGCGCGTTGGCCGCATCGACGTACGGGTCGACCAGGACCGCGCGCGTCGGGCGGGCGTGACGACTGAAGACATCGCTGGCGGGCTGGATGTCCGCTACAGCGGCAGATCGATCTCGGTTATTCGCGACGGTGACACCTCCGTCCCGATCGTCCTGCGCAGTATCGTAAGCGAGCGTCGCAGCACGGCAGACGTAGGCGCGACGCTCATCTATCCCACCAACGGCGGTCCAGCGGTGACGCTGGCTCAGGTCGCAGACGTATCGCTCGCGAGCGAGCCCTCGGTCATCCAACGGCGCAATCTCATCCGCACGATCACCGTGCAAGGACAGAACACCTCTTACACCGCCCAGGAGATCATCAACCGCCTGGCGCCTAGCGTCGCTGCCCTGGACCTGCCCGCGGGCTACTCGGTTGAACTTGGCGGCGAGATCGAGGAAGCCGCCGAATCGAACGCCGCGCTGTCGACCTACATGCCCCTCGCATTTCTGGCGATGCTGATGCTGTTCGTATGGCAGTTCAATTCTTTCCGCAAGCTCGGTGTGATCCTCGCGACGATCCCTTTCACGCTTATCGGCGTGGTATTGGCTCTGAAGCTGACCGGCACACCTTTCAGCTTCATGGCGACCTTCGGCGTACTGGCCCTGTTCGGGATCATTGTCAACAACGCCGTGCTCTTGCTGGAACGCATCGACCAGGGGCTAGCGGAAGGCCTGCCACGCCATGAAGCCTTGGTTGGGGCCGCGATACAACGGCTTCGTCCAATCGTGATGACCAAGGTCACCTGCATTTCGGGACTGGTGCCACTCATGCTCTTCTCCGGACCATTATGGAAAGGGATGGCGATCGCGATGATCGGTGGGCTGGCACTCGGAACGCTGGTGACGTTGGGCTTGATTCCGCTGCTTTACGAAGTCCTGTTTGGAATCAAGCGAATTGGGCCGTGGAACCTGAGTGTCGCCACCGCGCATGGAGATCGCTCATGAGTCTCTTGCGAGCCGCCGCGTGCTGCGCATTCTCAGAATTCGTATGCACCCACGCTTCATGCGTATGTCTCGCTAGGCTTATGCGATTCAGCACCCATCCGCTGATCTGGAAATCCTGGTCGATTGTCATTGCCGCAGGGGTTCTAGGAGCGGGCTATCCACTGGGCCTGCGGGCCATCACGGCGGGCGGTCCGATGCGCTGGGTCGGCCTCTGTGTGGCAGTGACGTGCATGGCGGCCAGCGGCGCACTTTTGTGGTTCGCGCTCAAGCGGATTCCGATCAGCGCGGCCTCTGCAGCCTGGGCAGGAATCGGGCTACTTGGAAACTTGGGCGTCGGCGCCCTCCTACTAGGCGATGTCGCATCGGTAACGCGCTGGTCTGGCACCGCCCTCATCGCAGCAGGCATTGCCTGTCTTAGTTTCGTTTGATCAAGGAGACCCATTATGAAGAGCAAAACTGCATTGATCCGCGGCGGCATCTTTTTTTGCGTAGCAGGCGCGCTCTCTGGATGCGCGACCAACAGCATGACGCGCTCCGGATTTCTCGGCGACTACGAGAAGTTATCGCCGACACGATACGAGAACGTACTGATGTACCGCGCAGCGGGATTCGAGCCCAAGCGTTATGCCGCTGTCGTGGTGGAAGAAGCGCAGATCAAGACCGCCTCGGGTCGCATCGATGGGCTCGATGACGCGCAGCAGCGCGAAGTGCTAGACCATGTGACGAGCGAACTGAAACGCCAGGAAGGCAAAAGTCCCGCCCCCCCAGGTGGCGCGGGACAGGTTCGGGTGCGTGTAGCGGTCACCGAACTGCAGACACCGAATCGGGCAGTCAATGCAATGACGACCCTGCTGGTTGGACCCGTGACGACGGGTGGTGCCAGCCTAGAGTTCGAAGCAGTCGATTTAAGGACGGGACGCCGGGTTGCTGCCGCCAGTTGCTTCGAGCGCGGCAACGTCATTAAAGAGTTCGCCGGTTCGTACACATTGCTGGGTCATGCCAAAGCGGCGATCACGAACTGCATCGAGCGCATCGACAGCGCTTGGCGGGACACGCAGCCATGAGCAACGCTTCACAGGCTTGGCTCCGGCAGGATGCCATGGTCGGCGGTGATCACAAATGGCTGGCGGGTGGCGACTGGACGATAGAGCACTACGCCAGTCTGGCAAAATCCGTGTCCGCCGCCCGCATCAGTCATGCCGAGGGGTACGCCACTCCCTTACTCGACTGGACGCAAGTCCAGAGACTGGACACCGCCGGCGCGGCTCTGCTGGTGGAAATTCTCGGGCCAGACTCGATACTCGACCGGCCGGAGGCAGCTCCAAATCTGTCCTCGGATCGCCTCGCCCTAATGAGAGCGCTGGCCGCCGCTGCTACCGATCAGCAGAAGACGGAGAAAGCAGCGGTGAGCGGGAATCCTCTGCTCCGCGGTCTGGGACGCATAGGCCTGACCTTGGAACAGGGCTGTCGTGCGTGTCTTGGTCTGGCCGGGTTCGTGGGCCAGATCATCGAAACATGGAGCCGTACCGTTCGTCACCCGCGTCGCTGGCGCGCGACCTCGGTGATCGCTCAAATCCAGCGATCAGCGGTGGACGCCATTCCCATCGTGGCGCTACTGAGCTTCATGGTAGGAATGGTGGTGGCGTTCCTGGGAGCAACGGTGCTGGCCAACTTCGGTGCGAGCATCTTCTCGGTGCATCTGGTCGCCTTCTCGTTCATGCGCGAGTTCGGAGTGCTGCTCCCGGCCATATTGATTGCAGGCCGTACCGCAAGCGCGTACACCGCCCAAATCGGTTCGATGAAGGCAAATGAAGAGATCGATGCGCTTCGCTCCAACGCGCTCGACCCCATCGAGTTACTGGTGCTGCCACGCGTGCTGGCGCTTCTTGTGTCCTTGCCACTGCTCACCTTAGTAGGCATCTTGGCTGGCATTGCGGGCGGCGCCACCGTATGCGCACTGAGCTTGGAAATTCCTCCCGCACAGTTCCTTGCCATCGTGCAGGAAAAAATCGAGGTGCGCCATTTTCTTGTCGGAATGAGCAAGTCCCCGCTCTTCGCGGTGATGATCGCCGCTATCGGCTGCCATGAAGGGTTCAAGGTCGCCGGTAGCGCTGAGTCGGTAGGCGACCACACGACGTCTAGTGTCGTGCAATCAATCTTCATGGTGATCCTGATAGACGCCATCGCTGCACTGTTCTTCATGGAGATGGGCTGGTGAGCGCGGTGAAGCAAGACACCGACAACGGTGTGCGACACGCTATTGAAGTGCGCGGCCTGGACAACAGGTTTGGAACCCAGCAGGTCCATCAGGACCTAGACCTGGACGTGCGGCGCGGGGAAATCCTTGGCGTGGTGGGAGGGTCAGGCACCGGGAAATCCGTGCTCTTGCGTAGCGTCGTCGGGCTGCAGAAGCCGCATTCGGGCGTGGTCCGTATCGGGGGGCGCGACCTACTGCGAGCCCAATGGCTTGCGCGCGCGCGTATGGAGCGAAGGTTCGGCATTCTGTTCCAGAAGGGCGCGTTGTATTCATCGCTGACCGTCTTGGAGAACGTCGCTCTTCCTTTGATCGAGCATGTCGGTCTGGCGCGGCCTCTTGCCGAGCGTTTGGCAAGAAGCAAGCTGGGCTTGGTGGGGTTGCCTGCCGGAGCGGGAGACAAGTATCCGGCCTCGTTGTCCGGAGGCATGGTGAAACGAGCAGCACTGGCGAGAGCCTTGGCGCTTGATGCGAACATCCTGTTTCTTGACGAACCCACCGCAGGACTGGATCCAATCGGGGCTGCATCTTTCGACCAATTGATTCTGACCCTGCGCAATGCACTGGGCCTCACGGTGTTTCTGGTAACCCACGACCTCGATACGCTGTACACCATATGCGACCGTGTCGCGGTCCTGGCGAACCAGAAGGTACTCATCAACGACGGCATCGAGGCAGTCGAGCGCTTCAAGCACCCGTGGATACAGGAATACTTTCACGGCCCCCGTGGCCGTGCGGCCGCACAGGCCACTGGTGCTTCCAGCCAAGAGACGCAGCCATGAAACCCCTCCGCATCTGCATCATTCTTCCGTCGCGCACGCATTGGGCTGGGCGCACGCAATATTTAAACTCTGAGAACGAGGTGGTCTGATCATGGAACCACGTGCCCATCATGTATTCATTGGTCTGTTCGTCGTGCTGCTCGGTGCGATTGGTATTGGCTTCGCGCTTTGGCTCAGCGACACACGTTCCGACCACGATTACCAGTATTACCGGATTATGTTCGATGAGCCAGTGACCGGGCTTACGCCCGGCAGCCAGGTTCAGTACAGCGGAATCACGATTGGCGAAGTCGTTGCACTTTCTCTTTCACCGCGAGACCCAAGGCGGGCGATAGCGCGCGTACGCATCAATGCCACCATCCCGGTCCGGCAGGATACCCGCGCTGAATTGGTCATCACGGGAATTACCGGCAACGCGGTGATCGAGTTGAGCGACGGTGGGCCAAACGTGCCATTGCTGGATCGGAGAGAGGACGAGGAACCGTTGATCCTCGCACCACGTTCGGCGATGGCATCCCTGGTCTCCGGTGAGGGGAACAGCATGACGACACTCAACGGCATCTTGCTGCGCACGCAGGAGTTACTGTCGAAGGAGAATTTGGCTCTTGTGCACCGCAGTCTGGTGAATCTTGAACAGACCACGGGCGCGGTCGCTGACCAGAGGGCCGAGATCGCGACGTTAATCAGCAATCTGACCGAAGCAAGCAGAGAATCGACAGCTGCCGTGCGCCAAGCAAATAGCACTCTTCGCGATGCCAACCTGCTACTAAATAACGATGGTAAGCAAATCATGGTGAACACGCGTGATGCAACGGCATCCCTCGAACGCGCCGCTTTCAGGGTTGAGACGCTACTGCAAAACAATCAGGAATCGCTGAACCAGGGCTTGGCCGCCACAGGTCCTGCCATGCACGAACTCCAGCAGGCGCTGGCCAATCTAAACACCGTGCTGCGCCGACTGGATCGCAATCCGGCGCAATACCTGCTCGGTGGAGAGAACATTGAGGAAACCAAGCCGTGAACACTTCCGCCAGGATGATTCCCGTCGCTGCCGTGACTATGACGCTAGTACTCGGCTTGTCCGCGTGCAGTGTGCTTCCCAAAGCAGCTCCAATGGTCACCTACAAATTGCCCGACTATCACATCGCCCAGGCGGAGAGTACGCCGCGCGCCGTTCCGGGACCCGGGGCGCTGCGCGTCTACGCCCCTGAGAGTAGTCGCGTCCTGGATTCGGAGCGGCTGTTCATTGCGCAGCCCGATGGTCGCTTGTCGGCTTGGCAAGGAGTGCGTTGGGCCGACCCCGCACCGGTGCTGCTGCGTGACCGAATCGTCGAAGCCTTCATGCGCGATGGGCGGTCGACTTCCGTGATTACCGATAGCACCCCAATGAGCGCCGATATGGAGTTGCGCAGTACGCTGCGGGCGTTCCAGCTCGAATACCGCGGCACTGAAGCGATCGCCGCGGTTCGGCTCGATGTGCAACTGGTCGATCCGGCCAAACGGACTGCTATTGCCAGTAGACGCTTCGAAGCAATCCAAGCCACAGGCAGCAAGCGAGAGGCCGATGTGGTGAGCGCGTTCGGTGTCGCCACGGATATATTGGCCGGGCAGATCGTTGAATGGGCAGTTCAGGTCGGGGCAGCGCGTTTGCGAGTTGCACCGGAATTGGCAAGCAACCATGCACCCACAGCGTCGTCGATAAGCACAGACTAGTCGTCTTAACGGAGCACAGAAGCTAGGGCCAAAACGCTGCTCGACACCTTAACTCGGTACGACAGCCTACGGCCCCGATCCAATCCCAGGACCTTTTTGCCGTCCAACCTCCCATGACACACCGCCGCCGCGTACAGTCGCGGCGATCTGCTGCCCCAGTCGTGGCTCGATTATCGGCCGCCAAGGCACCAGACTGAATCCCATGCCGTCATCGAGCAGCGCATAGCGACCGCTGGCGAGCATGACCGAGCGCCGGTAGATGCCGGCTACGCGCTGCCCGTCTGTGACGTGCCGATGCTCCAATCCGCTATCGGCGGCAATGTGCTGGGCGGCCTGCGCCAGCTCCCGATTGCGCAGCGTTTCCAGCAGATTCCGGGAGAGAATCAGCCGCTGCCCGCGCCGCTGGGCCAGCCCCTGTTCTTCGAGGAAGTCGGCGCGCTGCTGCAAGGCTTGCCTAGCATCGCCGCCAAAGCCCAGGTCGCCCAGTCCCTTGCCGCCGCCGATCAACTGCTGATCCAGCCAGGTCGCGCCGATGACGCGGGCCTGCCGTTCAATCGGCAGATGCGATTTCAGTTCGACCGCCACGCCGCCCAGCCGCTGCGCGTCGTACTGGCGGCCACGCTCGGCCAAGTCGTCCGGCACCTTCCATAACCCCTCGGCCACGCGCTCCACGATGCCGGCCCGCCGTAGGGCTTCCAGCCGGCGGATATGGGCCGCCACAGCCTCTTGCGGGTCGCGGCCGGGCTTGGCTCGGCCTTGCTCGATCGCCAGGTGGTGATCGGTGCGGTACAGGCCATTGCTCGCCAGCGTGGCGATGTTCTTGTCGGCCGCCCGCACCTCGGCGGAACCGCGTACCTCCACCACCGCGCCGATGGGATAGTTCGCCAGCTCGTCGCGGGCGTCCAACGCGACGTAGTGGGCTTTGCCGTCCAACCCGTCGATGACCAGATAGCCGCGGTCGTGCAGCTCGTCGGCCAGACCCTTAGTAGCCACGCGACCGACGATAGTGCGGCCGTCGTCGCCCGGCTCGAACACCGCCAGCTCGCGAGGCTTGCCGCTCATGGCCCGCTGCATCGTTCGGATGATGTCGCCACGCTCGCCCAGGGCACGCAAGGTCTTCTCCGCGTCCGCATGGACGGCCCAGGTGCCGGGCTGCACCTCGTCGGCCAGGCCCAGGCGCTGCAAGTGTTGCAGGCGGCCGATCAGCAGCAGGCGCTGGCGTTGCAGCCGGGGTTCGTTGAAGCGTTCGATCTGCACCCGGCCATCCTCGCCGGCCTCGCGCTGCAACGTGCGGTCGAGGCTCGTCCACCGCTCTTGCTCCACCTCGCGCTGCAAGGTCTGCTGGATCTCCAGTTCGGTGCGCGGCCCCAGCCATTCCGTCGCCAGCTCGGCGGCGCGATGGCGGAAGCCGTGGGCGATGTAGTCGCCCGCGATGATGAGGTCTTTGCCGGTATCGTCGCGTCCGCGCACGATCAGGTGCGTGTGCGGGTTGTCGGTGTTCCAGTGATCGACCGCCACCCAATCCAGCCGCGTCCCCAGGTCGGCCTCCATCCGGTTCATCAGGTGCCGGGTGTAGGTGCGCAGGTCGTCCAGCTCCGCACTGTCTTCAGGTGAGACGATGAAGCGGAAATGATGTCGGTCGTCCTGGCAGCGTTCCTTGAAGGCATCGAGGTCGGCTTCGTCGGTCTGCGGCCCGTAGGCACGGCCCGGCTCGCCGTTCCGGCCGGCACCGTCGCGCTCGATGTAGCGCAGGTGCTTGGCGAGCGACTGCGGACTGGCGTTGCGCTGGTTGACCAGCAGCGTCTTGATGGTCACGCGCCGTGACATAGGGGTCAGCTTTGCGCCTGCGAAGCGCGCCGCCGTATGGCCGCGTCCAAGCCGTGAGCCGGGCCGCTGGCCGGCGTGCTGGCCGCTCCCGCCAGCGGTAGGACGGCGCACCGCCGACTTGCCGCCGCTGGCCTTGCCAGCCTGCTTGAGCACCTTGGAAACGAAGCTCTGGCCCCGGTTCTTCGGTGCGCTGGGGCGGATGCGGAAATCATCGTCGCGGCGGTCGGTCATGGCTGCGCTCCCTGCAAGCTCTGGCGTGTCCGGTCGTGTGAAGCACGCGGACAGCCCTGCATCGGCGCGTGCCTCGCGCCCCAAGCGGCACGGCGGCGAAGCCGCGCCGTGCCGCGCCACCCCCACGTGCAGACTGGCTTTGCGGGCGGCAGAGTGCCGAACCCTTTTGTCTTGCCTTCCGCCTTTGCCCCTCGCTCCCGCTCCGGGCATCGGCGGCCCGGCGGCGCTGCTGCACGAGCAGCCAGCCCGCCGGCGAACACGCCAATGGCCGCAGGCCAGGCGCGTTCGAGGCAAGACGCCTGCACGTTGGGCGGCTGCGCCGAAGGCAGCGCGAAGTGCGGTGCGAATGCACCCGCACTGCACGCGCGACGACACGGCGACGAACAGTAGAACGACATGCCCGATGGCACGATGAGAGGCGCGGCAAAGTGCAGCGAATCGGCGGCCATCATGGACGTGTCTCCAGCCAGATCGGATGCGCAACGCCGATCACGGCGAACGCGCTGACCGGCCCGAAATAGCGGCTGTCGAACGACGCCGGGTTGGTCGCGCTCAACAGGAACAGTTCGCCCGGTTGGAGACGGCGGCAAAGCTGCAAGGATGGCAGCGGCCGGCCCAGCCGGTCGGCAGGCAGGGCGGCGGCCACCGGCACGCCGTCGATGCGAACCTGGCCGGCGACGATGCAAACGTGTTGTGGCGCGACTGCGCCCACACGTTTGAGCAGCGGAACGCGGGTCGGCAGGTAGCCGCGCTGCGCAGCCAGCATGGCGGCCCTGTCGGGCAGCGGCATCAGCACGATGCTGTCCACGGACAGCGGACGTGGCCGCGAGGCGGTGCGCGGGTCGAACGGTTCGATGCGATACCAACCGACCGCCACGCTGTCGGACGGGTTGTAGGCCATTCGCGGCAGGGGCTGCACGAACGCCGCCCAGGCCAGCGCAGCGAGGCCGACGGTGGCGAAGCCTGCCAGCACGAGGCGAGCGCGCAGGCGCGAGCGAGGATGCGGCACGGGGCCGGTCGTGGAAATCGTGGTCATGGCAATGCCCTCCCGGCCAGCCAGGCGGCGTGCCGTTCTGCGGTGTATGTGGGTAGCGCCGAGCGCGCTGCGAGCCGGTTCGCGAGCGTGCGCCAGTACGCGGGCGATGTGTCTGCGGCTGCGATGCCCAGCGCCTCGATGCCGTCGATGCGTTCCAGCACGGCGCGCACGTTGGCATCGCCTTCGGCGTGCAGCAGCAGACGCGCGCCCGGCTGCACGCCGGGGATGCGCTGCACGGCGTCCAGCGGCGTGGCGGTCTGCATCACCATGAGCTGCCAGCGGATCGTGCCGTAGTCGTTGGCCTGCCAACGGATGCGGCACAGAACCGCGTTCGGCAGGAACACGGCGCAGCGCCGCCAGCGGTCGAGCTGGAGCGTGCGCGCCGGTTCGCCGAAGCGCAGGTAGAGCTTGAAGCGCGGTTCGATGTAGGCCAGCGCCACGCGCGTCAGCGGCACGTTGCCGGCCTGGCCGGCGAGTGTCGAAGGCGCCGGCGGCGGCGCAGCCGTGGGCGCACTTGCTTTGGGGGTGTGGGCGGTCGAAGCGGATGCGTTCACGGCGTGCCCTCCGGGGGAAACTCCCGCTCCAGCAGGTCGCGCAGCAGTTCGGCTACGGTCACGCCTCGCGTGAAGGCCGACACCTTGATGCGCGCCCGCATGGCGGGCGTGATGTCGAGCGTCAGTCGAGCGGTGTAGAGGTCGCCTTTCTGCACGGCATCTGCGTCGCCCTGGCGAATCCACGCTTCGGCGTGCGGATTCGCTGGGGGACGCGCACCGATGCCGACGCGCTTGCTGCGTGGTGGTGGCTTCCCAGTCATGTCGGCCACCGCAGCAGTTCGTCGGTGAGCGCGGCGATCTCGCGGGCAGCGGCGCTGTCGGGCGCGGTTTCGCGGGCGAGCCGGCCAGCGGCTACGCTGTCGGCAAAGACGATGCGCTGGTGGATCTCCGAGCGCAGCGCGGGCAGCGGCTGTTCGGCCAGCGATTGCCGTGCCTCCCTGCCGATGATGGTGGTGCTGACGCGCCGGTTGATGACGAAGGCCGCGCGCAGCGCTGGCCGGAACACCTGTGCTTCGCGGATCAGTGCGACCATCTCGGCAGAAGCCCATACGTCGTAGGGGCTGGGCTGCACGGGGATCAGCACGCGCTCGGCCGCCAGCAGCGCGGAACGCGCGAGGGCGGCGATGCGCGGCGGGCCGTCGATGATGATGTGATCGGCCCGCCTGGCGAGTTCTGGCGCTTCCTGATGCAGCGTTTCGCGGGCAAGGCCCACGGCGCTGAACAGACGGGGCAGGCCCTGCTGGCTACGCCGCTGCGTCCAGTCGAGCGATGACCCCTGCGGGTCGGCATCCAGCAGGATGACATGCAGGCCGCGCATCGCCAGTTCGCCGGCGATGTGCGTGGCGAGCGTGGTCTTGCCGACGCCGCCTTTCTGGTTGAGAAACGCGAAGATCATGGCGCGGCCCTCCGAGCTGGAAAGCCGGCCTGGCCGTGCCGTTTCGTGGTTGTCCACCGAAACGGCGCGCTTCTACTAAAAGTTATGTATTTCTTGTTAGGTAAGTTAGAGGGAACGCAAACCCGCGCCGTTGTTGGCTTTCCGGCGTTTTCGTACTCCTGATAGCACGAGGGTCGTACTCCTGATAGCACGATACCCGGTACTCCTGATAGCACGAGGCCGTCCACAGGTTCTCCCGCAGTTATCCCCGTGCCGCGTGCGGCACGGGCCGGAAGGTCAGCAGCTCGGTGTTGTCGTCCGGCATCCGCTCGATGCCGAGGACGTAGCCGGGCAACGACTGCCGCGCCACCAGGGCGCGCACGTCGTAGGCGAAGTCCGAGAAGCGGGCCGCGCTGCCGGATTTGCGGTACAGGTGTCGGAAGTCGAATTGCCAGCCGTGCTCCTGCCGCCCGCCATGCTTGCGCACCAGGCGGTACAGCCAGCGTTCGATACCGCCCTTCAAGCGGAAATAGGCCGGGTCGATGGTCAGCACCAGGGCGGCGTCGAGCACGCCGGCATAGAACCAGTCCGGCAAGATCAGCTCGATGCCCAGCGGGGTGCCGCTGGCGTCGGCGAGTTCCTTCCACTCGTTGATCCACGAGAAGCGATGCAAGCGCCTTCCCGTGGTTTCGCGGATGGACGTGGCCACCGTGGTCGATTGCAGCCGGTCGAGGGCGGCCTTCAGGCGCTGGTAGTCGTTGAGGGACGTGCCGCGCCCGATGAAGCGCAAAATCTCGTAAGGCGTGGCGCGTATCCAGCGCGACGGGCGCAGGCCCGCGTCGCGCGCCTCCACGATCTGCGAGGCGGCCCATATCAGCACGTCGGCATCCCATATCGTTGCGATGCCGTGCTCCTGCGTGCCTTCCACGCGAATGGTGACGTTCCCGCTGCGGAAGTCGATCGGCGCCGTGCGCCGCGACTTGGCAAGCGAGAAGAACGGAAAGGCCATCAAGTCCTGGGAATCGCGTGGCGCCATGTCGCCCGGCAGCGCGCGGAACAGATCGAGCTGTTCGCGCTGCGGCAAGGCTTGCCCTGGCGGGCTGGACATGGCGAAGGCCACCCACGCGCCGACGATCAGCGGCCATCACGGTAGTCGCCCGCGTGGCGCTCGGCGTATTCGGGATCGGACGTGGCCTCGTAGCTGCGCTGGTCGGCCCAGGCATCGAGGTCGGACACCGCGTACATGACGCGGCGGCCGAACTTGCGGAACTTGGGGCCGCCGCCGATCACCCGCTGCTTCTCCAGCGTGCGCGGCGACAGCCGCAGGTAGTCGGCGGCTTCGTCGTTTGTCAGGTAGCGTTGAGGCTGCGAGGTCGCAGTGACGGCAGCGGCGGCAGGCCGCGAGGGAGCAGGTCGCATGGGATGTACCTCCATCAAGCCCGGCCACACCACGCGGCCGGATAGAGGCACTCTCAAGAAAGCAAGGCTTCTTGCTAAGGGACGATTCGCACGGGTCGAGAAACGTCCCCCCTAATGCGACGGGAACATTGGAAGCTGCGCTAGTCGGCGGTAGCCGCCGTGCATCAGCTCATCGCCGCGGCGTACCAGCCGCCGTACGCGGGCACGCAATGCACTGTCTTTGTGCCAGTCGGCCGCGACGGCATCCGCGCCGAACAGACCTTCGCCCACCTCGCGCAAGGAGGCTCCCGCGAGGGTCGCGTCGAGCGCTTGCAAGGTATGCAGTTCCAGCAGCGCGGCGGGCGTGGGGCGGGAGCGGGCTGTTGCCACAGGCGTGGCCACGGTTGCGGCAGATAGCGCATCCAGCTTCGCAGCGAGCGTGCGGTAGCGCGCACAGGGCGTGGCGCAGGCGCGTGTGGCGTAGAGATAGGCCGAACCATCTTCCAGGTCGGGTGCGAGTGCCAGCCGAACGCAGCAGCCTGGCCAATGCGATACGAGCACCAGGCGCTTGCCGTCGTGGGTCAGTTGCTTGCGCCCAGGAATGCGCCAGAACTCGAAGGTATGCGCATCGGGTGGTGGGTCGGCGTCGGGGTATAGCTGCACCACGGCATCGTGATCGGGGAACCAAGCAGGATGTGCGTCGCGCGCATCCAGGCCGGGATCTTCCAGCAGGCGCAGGCCCCAGGCCTGCGCCGCATCAGGCTTGCGACGCCGGCGTAGCCAGTCGCGCCGGTAGCTTGGATTCCTGCGCAAATACTCCCAAGCCAGCGCTGGGCCATCGAGGTGCAGCGTGTAGAGATACGCGGCCGTGGGATACCAGTGTTGGCTGCTGCGGTCAGTCATGGCGAAACCTCCCTGTTTCTGGGAACGTCGCCACAATTCCGCTGTGCGGGAGCTATCGAATCGCCATCAAGTGGTCATCAAACTCGGGTTACGCTTTAACTGCTGGTGTCAAGACAGATTCGCTCCAGTGCATTGCCGAAATCGTCTAAATGCGACGACTGCACCGCCCGGAAATGGGGTGCAGCATTGAACACCGTGCCGAATCTCGCGCCTGGCATCATGACTGTTTTGGTCAGGAGCGCACCACCCTGGTGCAAGCATGCGGATCAAGACTTGCCAGGTCTTGGCTAAGACCGAAATAGTCACAATGCGATACTTTTTGCCTGGTCGCGCTGGAATGCGTCAATCGGTGATCGAACCGTTTTCCTGAGCCAGTCGAACGTATTCCGACAGCGGCCGCGTCGGCTGGAAATACCGATCTCGTATCACGGGCTGCTTGAGCGGCCCGACGATGGACGCCAGATCGGACAGCTTCACCGTCGCCAGGGCAGGCATCCCGATCCCGAGGTCGATCAGGCCGTAGGCCGTATCGCCATCGGTCGGATCGAGCGCGGCCAATAGCCAGGTCGCATGTGCGTCCGGTGTGAACAGGCGCACCACGGGCAGCGGGTCACATTCCTGGCCTGCGGCGCGGGTGAGGCCGTGGGCCAGTAGGTGCACCCGGTCTTCCTCGGTGACAAGCGTGGTCAAGGCCGCGCCCCTTCCACGAACACACGCAATCGCCGAGGCGCATCTGTGCCTGCGGACGGATGCACGTATGCGCAAGCGCACGAAGCCGCAAAAGCGGAGAGGCACGAAGGCGTATTGGTGGAAGTCAGGAAAGACACGGATGCGGTTCCCTGGGTCTGAGGAAATCCGCAGATGCGGATCTCCGTAAAAGCACGGAAAAGGAAAACATCACCACCAAATGAACACTATAGATTGTAGTCCTATAGGGCGCAATGGGCTGTCATCTTGGTTTTTTGGGGAAACCATAGGTGGCAGCGAAGAACTCATTGGCAGCGGCGATTCGGACGGTAAGGAAGGCGCGTGGTTTGAGCCAGGAAGCGTTCTCCAACGTGTCCAGTCGCACCTACATGAGCACGCTGGAGCGCGACCTGAAAAGCCCAACCATCCAGAAGCTGGCCGATCTGTGCGAGGTCATGGAAGTGCATCCGCTCACGCTGCTCACATTGGCTTATGCCGGTGACAGCACCCGCGAAGCTGATGAATTGCTGGCACAGGTGCGCCAGGAACTCAGGGCGATATTGGAAGAGCCCGACACGCCTTAGCGCGTTGGCGTGTGGTACTGAATTGCAGCAAGCGGAGCGCGCAGCGCCGCAGGCGCGAAGGCGTGAGGGATTGAAGCCGGATGGCCGTGACGGCTTGCCGGCACGGGGCGAAGCCCGAAAGCCCGGCGGCGATAACCGGGCCCACACGCCACACACCGCTCGTTGACACGGATTGCGAGCCACAAGGCACGCATGCAGGCCCGCCGTGACGGGCGTATCCAGCACGCGGCAGCAGCAGAAATCCTGCGCGTGCGGTGCTGCGATCAGCAGCATCGCGCCCCGCCGCAGTGGGCGGGACGCGGTAAGCGGCTGTCAGGCCGCCTTCGGCTTGTTGCGCGACCAGATCAGGTCGTGCGTGCCGTCCTCGTTCTCGATCAGGCGGGCATAGACCGTCGCCGGGAACGAAGGGTCGTCGATGGATACGGACAGGTATTCCCGCCCGGCCTCGCTGGTCTTCTTCCACGCTGCGCCGACTTCGTGGCCAGCCGCTTGCAGGTGGAAGTCGGGGGCGTTCTCGGTGTCGCCCTTGTCGTTGGGAACCAGCTTGACCTTGACGTTGAGCGTCAGGGTGCGAAGCGTGCCGGTGAAGCCGTCTTTCTCTGCGGTGAAGGTGCCGATGTTAGCCATGATGTTTCTCCTTTCGGGTTGAACAAGGTCGCGCCAGTGCGTCCTTGTTGTGATCCGGCCGGCGGGGGATGGGCTGGTCGCACCGCACAGCGGTCGCAACAACGTGGAGAACCTGGAAGCGAAAAGAATTTGTCCCGCGAGGAATGCGCGCAGCGCAGGGGAAATTGTTTTCGCTGCAAGGTTGCGGCCATCAAGCACAAGGCGCAGCCGCGCCACCGCCAGGATTCACAACAAGACAAGGACGCACAGGCCGCCCGCTCCCGAATGGAGACGTGGCCAACTCGGCATCCCCGCGTGACGGCTGCACCGGCTTGCGCCCTGACGCGGGCCAGGTCAATGCCCCGACGACAAGGCCAGAGCGCCCCTGCCGCAGCTCACGGCCACATACTGAGGCGTGGTGTGGAAGCTCCATAGAAGCGAGGCTGGGCGGCGTGTCGGTGAACCGTCTTTCGTGACGTACAGACAACGAACCGCCAGCGTCGGGGACGGCACGCTTTCGTGCAACCTGCCGCAGCAAGCCGGGGCGTAGCCACACCAGCCCCGCCCATTGCGGCGGGGCTCGGTCGAATCGTTGGCGGCGCGATGCGCCGCC
>NZ_JAPTFX010000090.1:0-18319 GCF_030985895.1 Stenotrophomonas sp. Sm6012
GGCGTGTCACCGGTAGAGTTTGAAAGGCGCTACGCGCAGAGCGGCAACTGAGTGTCTACAGAACTCTGGCCGGTCCAATCCATAGAGCTGCCAGCTGGGATCCTGGCTGAGATTGACCGCAGCCGGACTTGCCTGCCCCAATCCAGCCGTAGCCAATGGCTTTCCATGAAAATCCGAGGGACCGCCCGCGATTGCCGGGGCAGCGGCAAGCATCAGAAATCCAGTAGCCGTACCAAAACATGAAAATCGCACAGTGACCTCCAGGTCGAAGTTGAAGTCGAGAACCTCCAGCTGATACTAACCGCTTCCCATCTGAGCAATGGGCCAAACGACGAGTACGGACGCTTTCGTCCTAAAGTTGCACCCGAAACTGCCGCTATCCGTGCCGAGCCCTCCCTCGTGAGCCACCGCATCATGCCCGTGCTGCCGCAGGCCGCCGTTGATGGCGACCTGGCCGATCCGCTGCCACAGCGGATCCTGCTGGTCGAAAACTCCCGTGCATTCACTGGCATGCTGCGCGAGGCCATCGAGCAACGCCTGGAACTGCCGGTGGTGATTGCCTCCACCCTCGCCGAGGCCGACCGCCTGCTGAGCGAGGATGGCGGCTGGTTCCTGGTGCTGACCGGGCTGGTACTGGCCGACGGCGACCGCGATGCGGTGGTCGAGTTCTTCCTCAAGCGCGGCCTGCCGACCGTGGTGGTCAGCAGCGTCTACGATGAAGACCTGCGCAAGCGCGTGCTGCAGCAGCAGATCATCGACTACGTGCTGAAGAATACCCCCGGCAGCATCGATTACCTGGTCTGGCTGGTGCAGCGGCTGGAGCGCAACCGTCGCATCGCGGCCCTGGTGGTGGACGATTCACCCTCCGCGCGCGGCTATGCCGCGGCCCTGCTGCGCATGTACGGCCATGAGGTGCACGAGGCCGCCGACGGTAACGAAGGCCTGGCCGCGATCGAGGCGCACCCGGCGATCCGCCTGGCGGTTGTCGACCAGGAGATGCCCGGCATGCAGGGCGTGGAATTCACCCGACGCCTGCGCACCCTGCGCTCGCGCGATAAGGTGGCGGTGATCGGCATCTCCGGCAATACCGATGCGTCACTGATCCCGCGCTTCCTGAAGAACGGCGCCAACGACTTCCTGCGCAAGCCCTTCTCGCGCGAGGAGTTCTTCTGCCGGGTCTCGCAGAACGTGGACCAGCTGGAACTGATCGGCACCCTGCAGGACCTGGCCACCCGCGATTTCCTCACCGGCCTGCCCAACCGCCGTTGCTTCCTTGAGCAGAGCCAGCGCCAGCTGCCGCAGCTGCAGCTGCACGGCCAATGCGTGGCGGTAGCGATGATCGACATCGATCACTTCAAGCACATCAACGACACCTACGGCCACGAAGCCGGCGACGATGCACTGCGTGCGGTAGCCGGCGCGGTGGCCGCGCACGCGCGCAGCCAGGACCTGATCGCGCGCTTCGGTGGCGAGGAATTCTGCCTGCTGGTGCCGGACATGGAACAGGACGAGGCGCTGCTGTACTTCGAGGAACTGCGCCAGCGCATCGCCGCGCTGGAAGTGGACATCGGCTCGGCCACGCTGCGCATGACCGTCAGCATCGGCCTGTGCTGCCTGCGCCCGCAGCGTGATGCGCTGCACCGGCTGATCTCCGAGGCCGACCGCCAGCTGTACCTGGCCAAGGCCGGCGGCCGCAACCGGGTCAGCTGCACCACCATGGGCAGTCCGCTGCGCCCACGCGAGCCCGCCCTGCCCTGACCGGCACGCCTTGATCCAGATCAACGCCGCCCGCGCGCTGCGGTTCTACAGTCGGCCCCGACATACGCATGAAGGGGAGCCGGGGATGGCACTACTGGTCTGGCAGGACGATCTGAACATCGGCATCGATGTGATCGATCAGCAACATCGCCGCATCATCGAGATGCTCAACCACCTGCACGTGGCCCAGGCCAGAATGCAGCGTGCGGCGGTGGGCGAAGTGATCGATGAAGTGGTCGACTACACCATGTCGCACTTCGCGTTCGAGGAAGAGCTGATGGAGGAGGCGGGTTATCCGTTCTGTGCCGCGCACAAGCGTGTGCATGAAGTCTTCATCAAGCGCGTGGCCGAGTACCGGCTGCGCTTCCAGGCCGGCGAGGACATCAGCGA
Organism: Stenotrophomonas sp. Sm6012; assembly: GCF_030985895.1. Lineage (NCBI taxonomy): Bacteria > Pseudomonadati > Pseudomonadota > Gammaproteobacteria > Lysobacterales > Lysobacteraceae > Stenotrophomonas > Stenotrophomonas sp. Sm6012. The sequence goes on from NZ_JAPTFX010000090.1 coordinate 2,149, forward strand.
CGAGCTGCGTACCATGCTCTCGCGCTGGCTGTTCAACCACATCCGTGGCGATGACCAGGCCTACGCCGAGCAGGTCAAGGCGCACCTGAACCAGTTCGCCCGCGAGCATCAGGGCGGCGGCTGGCTGGGGCGCACGCTCAAGCGCTTCTTTGGTTGAGCCGCAGTGCGCGCCGGTGCAGCGCCACCAGCGCGCACAGCGTCGCCACCGCGGTCAGGCACAGGTAGTAACCCACCGCGACCAGGCCGAAGTGTTCGGCCAACCACGTGGCCAGGTACGGTGCCGGGGCCGCGCCGAGGATGCCGGCCAGGTTGAATGACAGCGACGCGCCGGTGTAGCGCACCTCCACCGGGTAGATCTCGGCCAGGAAGGTGCCGCACGGCCCGTAGGTCAGGCCCATCAGGAACAGGCCCAGGCACAGGAAGCCAGTAACCAGCCACGGGCTGTGCGGCTGGAACAGCGGTGCGAACAGCACGCCGAAACCAACGATCAGCACGCTGGCCACGATCATCGTGCGTCGCGTGCCCCAGCGGTCTCCGTAGCGTGCCGACAATGGGATGCCCAGTGCGAAGAACAGCATGCCGGCCATCTGCATCAGCAGGAACTGTTCGCGGCTGTAGCCCAGCACCGCGGTGCCATGGCCGAGGCTGAACACTGTCATCAGGTAGAACAGCACGAAGGTGGCGAACGCCCCCAGCGTGCCCAGCAGCATCGGCACCGGATGGTCACGCAGCACCGTCAGCATCGGCAGCCGCACCGGCGACTTGCGCTCCAGCGCCTTCTTGAAGTCGGGGGTCTCGTGGATGTTCAGGCGCACCCACAGGCCCAGCCCGACCAGCAGCGCGCTGGCCACGAAGGGAATGCGCCAGCCCCATTGCAGGAAGTCGTCCTGGCTCAGGCAGCGGCCCAGCACCAGGAAGATGCCGGCCGACAGCAGGAAGCCCAGCGGTGCGCCCAGCTGCGGGAACATGCCGTACCAGGCGCGCTTGCCCGGTGGTGCGTTCTCGGTGGCCAGCAGCACCGCCCCACCCCACTCGCCCCCCAGGCCCAGGCCCTGGCCGAAACGGCACAGCGCCAGCAGCGCCGGCGCCCACAGCCCGATCTGCGCATGGGTCGGCAGCAGGCCAATCAGTACCGTGGACAGGCCCATGGTCAGCAGTGCGGCCACCAGGGTGGCCTTGCGGCCGATGCGATCACCGAAGTGGCCGAACACCGCCGAGCCCACCGGCCGGGCGATGAACGCCACCGCGAAGGTCGCCAACGACTGCAGCAGTGCCGCCTGTTCGCTGCTGTCCGGGAAGAACAGGTGCGGGAACACCAGCACCGCGGCCGTGGCGTAGATGTAGAAGTCGAAGAACTCGATGGTGGTGCCGATCAGGCTGGCCAGCAGGACACGGCGGGGGGAATTCACGGGCGGTGCGGCAGCGCGGGTCGTCGACATCGGCAACACGGGTAACGGTGGATCGCCCGATTCTGCCACGGGCCGGTGGCCGCACGGGACGATGGTTTCAGCCGACACCGATGCCAACGAAATTTTTCAGGCCGCCCGCTAGGCTGCGCCACCGGTCCCTGCATGGAAGCTTCGCCGATGGCTGCAGTCGCGTTGCCGTGGTCCGATTCCCCGAAGCTGCCGCGCATGGCGGCGTGGCTGGTGGTGCTGCTGGTGCATGGCCTGATGGCGCTGTGGTTGTGGGGCAGTGGCCGGATCGTGCTGCGCGCTGACGATGGCGCACGGATCTCGTTGCGCTGGCTGCCACCGGAGCTGCCGGCGCCGGCGCCGTCACTTCCGGCGTTGCCCTCCGTACCGATGACGCGCCGGGCTGCATCGGTGAAGCCCCACTCTGCCCCGATCGCGCAGGCAAGTACCGCACTGCCGGCCGAAGAGGCTCCGGCGGCAGAGGCGCCGCTGATCCTGGGCCTGCCTGCGGGCAGCATCGACGGTGGCGACGGCATCAGCGCCGCGGGAGTCGCGCCACGCCTGATCGGTCGCCGCGAGGTGCATGCTGCGTTCGCGCCGCGCCGCAACTACTTCCGCATCCGCCGGCAGATGACCCCCGAGCAGATCGTGCACGGCGTGGCGCAGCTGCTGGGGCTGTGGCCGCCCGGGTATATCGTCGACCCTTGCGAGCTGGGGAAGCAGGATATGGACTATTTCCAGAATGCGGTCGAAGAGGCAGATCGCGACCTGTTGCGTGCTGCGGTGCTGCAGGTGAGCACACGCTGCCGGTAGCGCCGAGCCATGCTCGGCGGCGTTCCGCAAAGAGCAGTCGAGCATGGCTCGACTCTACAGAAGCGCGGGCAGACCCGACGCTACAACTGGATCCAGGTGGCCTTGATCTCGCTGTACTTGTCGAACGCATGCAATGATTTGTCGCGCCCATTGCCCGACTGCTTGTAGCCACCGAAGGGGGCGGTCATGTCGCCGCCATCCCAGCCGTTCACCCATACGCTGCCGGCGCGCAGCTGGCGTGCAACGCGATGCGCGCGACCAAGATCACGTGTCCACAGGCCGGCGGCCAATCCATAGCGGCTGTCGTTGGCCAGGCGCACGGCTTCGGCTTCGTCATCGAAACCCAGCACGGCCAGGACCGGCCCGAACACTTCCTCGCGCGCCAGGGCCTGCTCGGGCCGTACCTGGTCGAACACGGTGGGCTGCACATAGCAGCCGCCCGCTTCCACCTCGGCGCGATGGCCGCCCAGCATCAATCGGGCGCCCTCGCCTTCGGCACGCGCGATATCGCCCATCACCTTGTCCAGATGCGCGGCATCGACCAGCGCACCCATCGGTGCGTCGGCTTCCAGCGGGTGGCGCGGCTGCATGTGCTGGCCATAGGCCACCACCTGGTGCACGAAATCCTCGCGGATCGAGCGTTGCACCAGCAGCCGCGAGCCAGCAGTGCAGACTTCCCCCTGGTTGAAGAAGATGCCCTGCGCCACGCCCTTGGCCGCCGCATCGAGGTCGGGGGCGTCGGCGAACACCACGTGCGGGCTCTTGCCGCCGCATTCCAGCCAGACCCGCTTGAGGTTGGATCGGCCAGAGTATTCCAGCAGCTTCGCGCCCGTGGCGGTGGAGCCGGTGAAGGCCAGCACGTCCACGTCCATGTGCAGGGCCAGCGGTTCGCCGACGCGCGCTCCATGGCCGGGCAACACGTTCAGGACCCCGTCCGGCAGGCCCGCCTCGGCGGCCAGTACCGCCAGCCGCAGCGCCGACAATGGCGACCGCTCGGAAGGCTTGAGCACCACCGAGTTGCCCATCGCCAGCGCCGGCGCGATCTTCCAGCAGGCCATCAGCAACGGGAAGTTCCACGGCACGATGGCCGCCACCACGCCGGCGGCCTCGCGCGTGACCAGCCCCAGTTCGTGCGGGCCGGTGGGCGCGATCTCCCCGTACAGCTTGTCCACCGCTTCAGCGGTCCAGCTCAGGCAGCGCACCACGCCGGGCAGGTCGATGCGCCGCGCATCGCGCACCGGCTTGCCCATGTCCAGGGTTTCCAGCAGGGCCAGTTCGTCGGCGTGCGTTTCCACCAGCGCAGCCAGCGCCAGCAGCACGCGCTTGCGATGCGCCGGGCTGGCCTGCGACCAGTGGCCCGCATCGAAGGAGCGGCGGGCCGCCAGCACGGCACGCTCCACATCCTGCGCGTCGCAGTCGGCGACCGCACCCAGCACGCGACCGTCGATCGGGCTGATGCAGTCGAAGCGGGCGCCGCTGGCAGCGTCGACCTGGCGGCCGTCGATGAAGGCCTGGCCGGGCATCGACAGCTGGAGCGCCAGCGCCTGCCAGTGGCTGCGGTCGGGGAAATCGGCCATGGAACACTCCTGCAATCAACCAGCCTTGCTTATACCGGGGCCGCCGCGACTTCGCCGTGACGCAGCTGCGCTACATTCATCGCATCGCACCCGATGGAGCTGGCATGAAGCGTCCCGAAAGCGACCTGCACGACCTGGCCACCCAGCGTCCCGAATCCCTGGACGCGTACTGGATGCCGTTCACCGCCAATCGCCAGTACAAGGCGGCCCCGCGTGTGCTGGTACGCGCCGAGGGAATGCACTACGAAGATGTCGACGGCCGCCCGATCCTCGACGGCACCGCCGGCCTGTGGTGCTGCAACGCCGGCCACGCGCGGCCACGCATCGTCGAGGCCATCGTCGAGCAGGCCCGCACGCTCGACTATTCACCGGCCTTCCAGATGGGCTCGCCGCCGGCCTTCGCACTGGCGCAGCGGCTGGCCGCACTGGCGCCGGCCGCGCTCAACCATGTGTTCTTCACCAGCTCAGGGTCCGAGGCGGTGGATACCGCGATGAAGATCGCGCTGGCCTACCACCGCCAGCGTGGCGAAGGCCAGCGCACCCGCTTCATCAGCCGCGAGAAGGCCTACCACGGGGTCGGCTTCGGCGGCATGGCACTGGGCGGCCTGCCCAACAACCGCAGGGCATTCGGCCTGCAGCTGGGCGGCGTGGACTATCTGCGCCACACCCTGGACCTGCAGCGCAATGCATTCAGCAAGGGCCTGCCACGCCAGGGCGCGGAGCTGGCCGATGACCTGGAGCGGCTGATCGCGCTGCACGATGCATCGACCATTGCCGCGGTGTTCGTTGAACCCATCGCCGGTTCAGCCGGGGTGATCCTGCCCGCACCGGGTTACCTGCAGCGGCTGCGCGAGCTGTGCGACCACCACGGCATCCTGCTGGTGTTCGATGAAGTGATCACCGGCTTCGGCCGGGTCGGCATGCCCTTTGCCGCACAACGCTTCGGGGTCACCCCGGACCTGCTGACCTTCGCCAAGGCGGTCAGCAACGGTGCGGTGCCGCTGGGCGGCGTGCTGGCCAGCGATGCGGTGCATGCCGCGTTGATGCAGGCGCCCCCGCAGGCCATCGAGCTGTTCCACGGCTACACCTATTCGGGCCATCCGCTGGCCTGCGCAGCGGCGCTGGCCACGCTGGAGGTCTATGCCGAGGAGCGCCTGTTCGAGCGCGCCATCGAGCTGGGTGAATACTGGCAGGAGCGGTTGCACGCCCTGCAGGGGCTGCCCAACGTGATCGATATCCGCAACTTCGGGCTGGTCGGTGCAGTGGAGCTGGCGCCACGCCGGGACACCCCCGGCAGCCGCGGCTACGAGGTGTTCCGCCGCTGCTTCCACGACGGCCGGCTGCTGGTGCGCTGTACCGGCGACATCATCGCGTTGTCGCCGCCATTGATCGTGGACAAGCCGCAGATCGACCAGATCACCGGCATCCTCGGCGAGATGATCCGGACCACCGCCTGAGCACGGGCCGGCGGTGGCGAGCAGGTACAATGGGCGGTTCCGCTCCTGCTCGCTGCCGTGCCCATGGATATCGTCGTCAAAGAAGAACTCAAGGCCTACATCGACCCGCTGACTGCGGACGAACATGACGCGCTGGAGCGCAGCATCCTGGCCGAAGGCTGCCGCGATGCGCTGGTGCTGTGGGGCGATGTGCTGGTCGACGGCCACAACCGCTTCGGCATCTGCCAGAAGCACGGCCTGCCGTTCAACACCGTGCAGAACACCCGCTTCCAGAGCATGGAAGACGTGCACCTGTGGATGATCGAGCAGCACCTGGGCCGTCGCAGCGTTTCGGACTTCCAGCGCGGCGTGCTGGCGCTGCGCAAGCGCGACATCCTGGCTGCCCGCAAGCAGGTCGAGCAGGCGCAGCTGCAACGCGAGAGCGACGGCACCGCCGAGATTGTCGAGGACGCTGGCGAAGACAGCCCGCCGTGGGAACCGGCGCCGAAGATCAGCCGCGCCGAGCTGGCCCGCGAAGCCAAGCTGAGCACCAGCCAGGTCGGCATGATCGAGCGCATCCACGCCCAGGCCGCGGCCGAAGTGGTGGAAGCGGTGAAGGCCGGCGTGATTTCGATCAGCGCCGCCGCAGCCGTGGCCGACCTGCCCGAGGAAGAGCAGCGCGCCGCCGCCGCCGGTGGCAAGGATGAACTGAAGCAGGCCGCCAAGCGCGTGCGCGAGTCCAAGCGCAAGCCGCGTGCCCCGAAGCCGGACGCGGCCGAGATGGACTTCGAGGAGCCGGATGAGGACGCGATCGCCAGCCGCGACGCCGAAGTGCTGTCGGCCCTGGAGCAGCTGGGCGAGGACGCACCGGCGCTGCGTCGCCGCGTCGTCGCGTTGACCCGCGAGAACGACACCTTGCGCGCGCAGCTGGCCGCGCTGCGCAAGCAACTCGAAGCGCTCTGAACCAGCGGGTAGTGCCGGCCGCTGGCCGGCAACCCCATGAACGTTCCGGGTGCGTTGCGGATGCCGGCCAGCGGCCGGCACTACCCGATGCTCATGCAGGGCCGGATAGACTTCGGGCATGACGCCTGCCAACGATCCGCGCCGCGCACAGCTGCGGCGCCTGAAAGCCCTCGCGCTGGGCCTGCTGCTGTTGATGCTGGCCGGATTCGCGGTCAGCCACTGGCAGGGCGAGCGCGGCATCTGGGCCTGGGTCTCGGCCTTCTGCGAGGCCGCCGCCGTGGGTGCGCTGGCCGACTGGTTCGCCGTCGTCGCGCTGTTCCGGCGGCCGATGGGACTGCCCATTCCGCACACCGCGATCATCCCGCGCAGCAAGGAACGCATCGGTGACAGCCTGGCGCTGTTCGTGCGCGACCAGTTCCTGGAACCGGGCGTGCTGTTGGCCAAGCTGCAGGTGTTCGATCCGGCGAGCCGCCTGGGCAGCTGGCTGGCCGATCCGGCGCGTTCGCGGATGCTGGCCGACATGGCGCGCGGCTGGGCGTTGCAGGCACTGGATTTCTTCGACGAGACCGCCGTGCGCCGGCAGCTGCACGGTTTCGTGGTGCAACAGCTGCGGCAGTGGAATGCCGCCGCCACCGCCGGCGAGCTGCTGGCCCTGCTGACCGCCGATGGCCGTCATCAGCGCGTGCTGGACGAGGGCCTGCAGCGGCTGGGGCGCTGGCTGGAGCAGGCGGAAGTGAAGGAGCGCGCCTCGCAGCTGATCGTGCGCTACATCCAGCGCGAATGGCCGACGCTGTCGAGCACGGTGAACTGGGTCAAGCCGATCGACGAGATCGGCGACAGCCTGGCCGAGCGCCTGGCGCGCGCGGTGCTGGAAGAACTGCAGCAGGTGCTGGCCGAGCCGGAGCATCCGCTGCGCCAGGACTACGAGACCTGGCTGCAGGCCTACGTGCAGCGCCTGCGCGAAGACCCGGCGCTGGCCGAACGCGTCGAACAGCTCAAGCAGGAAATGATCGACCACCCTGCCCTGCAGGAGTACGTGCAGGGGCTGTGGGCGCGCATCCATGCCAGCCTGCGTGCCGACCTGCAGCGTGACGACTCCGCGCTGGTCGGCCACCTGCAGCGCAGCCTGGCCTCGCTGGGCAGCAGCCTGCAGGCCGACCCCGCCCTTCGCGAGGCACTGAACCAGCACTTGCTGGAAGGTGCGCAGCGGCTGACCGGGCGCCTGCGCGAGGGCGTGACCACGCATATCGCGCAGACCGTGAAGGGCTGGGATGAGCGGCACCTGGTCGAGCAGCTGGAACTGAGCGTAGGCCGCGACCTGCAGTTCATCCGCTTCAACGGCACCCTGGTCGGCGGGCTGATTGGCCTGCTGCTGCATGCGGCGACGGTGATCTTCCGGTTCTGAACGCGCGCCTCGATCCACCGGCTGCAGTCGTCACGCTTGATTAACGAAATGCGAATGCCTATCATTTGCTAATCGGTTGTACGCTTAGCCAAGCGGGGCACGGATGCACGTACCCACCCGCCCCTTCGCCCGTGTACATCCCCCGACTACCGGGTCGCCTGCACTGCGCGGGTGGCGCACCGTCGATGGGGCTCGCTGGGCGACGTGCGCGGAGCGCATGGCGACTGTACCTGCGCATTCCATCGCCTGATTCGTCCTGCATGGAATCGCACCGATGGCAATACCGCTGAACTCCCCCCGTCCCACCGTGTTGGCCCTGGCCGTGACTGCATTGATGATCGCCCCGCTGGCCCACGCCGACGGCACTGCCGATCCTTCCGCGCGCACGCTGGATACGGTGAAGGTGACTGCCGATGGCGAGATGCCCGGCAGCTATACGGTGAAAGGCGCGCGCACCGCGACGAAGCTGGACCTGTCGCTGCGCGAGACGCCGCAGTCGGTAACGGTGGTTACCCGCCAGCGCCTGGATGACATGGGCCTGTTCTCGCTGTCGGACGTGATGGGCCAGGTGACGGGCGTCAGCGTGTCGGTCACCGACAGCGAGCGCATCAACTATGTCTCGCGCGGCTACACCATCGACAACTTCCAGATCGACGGCATGCTCAACACCTTCGGTGGCTCGATCAAGACCAACACCGACAACGTGATCTACGAGCGCATCGAAGTGATCCGCGGCGCCACCGGCCTGACCACCGGCGCGGGTGATCCGTCCGGCACCATCAGCATGATCCGCAAGCGGCCGACCGACACTTTCCAGATGGGTGCCAACCTGACCCTCGGCCGCTGGAACAACCGTCGCCTGGAAGCCGACCTCGGCGGCCCCGTCGCCTGGGACGGCCGCATCCGCGCACGCATCGTGGCCGCCAAGCAGCAGAGCGATTCGTTCCGCGATGTCTACAGGCTCGACAAGGACGTGTTCTACGGCATCGTGCAGGCCGACCTGAGCGACAGCACGCTGTTCGAAGTGGGCTACGAGTACCAGTCGCCGCATACCACCGGCGTGACCTGGGGCGTGGTGCCGTACTGGGGCGCCGACGGCGCACCGGCCAACCTGCCGCGCTCGACCAATCTGTCTGCGTCCTGGAGTGCCTGGCCGATCGTGGAAAAAACCAGCTTCGCGCGACTGGAACAGCAACTGGGCAACGGCTGGTCGGTGAAGGGCAACGTCAGCCACGCCGTGCGCGATACCGATGGCAGCGTCTGGTACGGCGCGGCCGGCTACCCGCGCGCCGATGGAACCGGCGTGACCGCCTACATTTCACACTTCAACGAACACAGCACGATGGACGTGTTCGACATCAACGTGGGCGGGACGTTCAAGCTGTTCGGGCGCGAGCACGAGCTGGTGTTCGGCCTCGGCCAGTCGGTGCGCAAGGGTGAGTCCGAGGCCACGTCGTTCGATTCCAGCGCACCGGGCTACGCGCAGGTGCCCGACTGGCGTCACTGGACCGGCGAGGTGCCGGTACTGCCGGTGACCCGCTTTGGTCGCCTGTCGTCACAGGACGAACTGCGCCAGCGCGCCGCCTATGTTGCCGCCCGACTTCGCCTTGCCGATCCGTTGCTGGCCGTGGTGGGCGCCCGCTATGGCAGCTGGGAAACCCGTACCTGGGCCTATGGCTATGATGCCGCCGGCAACCGCAACAGCACCAAGCGCAGCGGCTACAGGCCCGACGACATGCTCACCCCGTATGCCGGCCTGGTGTACGACTTCAACTCGACCTTCAGCGGCTATGTCAGCTACACCGACATCTTCAAGCCGCAGAAATCCCGCGACCGCAACGGCAACTACCTGGAGCCGGTGGTCGGCGACATGTATGAAGCGGGCGTCAAGGCCGAGTTCTTCGGCGGCCTGCTGAATGCTTCGGCGGCGGTGTTCGAAGGCAAGCAGGACAACGTGGCCGAGATCGATGATTCAGTGCCGGTGAACTCGCTGCCCGATGGCAGCCAGGCCTACCGATCCACCGGCAAGGGCAACAAGGTGAAGGGGTGGGAAATCGAGACCCAGGGCAGCATCGGCGAGCAATGGAACGTCTCGGCGGGATTCGCCCATACCGTCATCCGCAACAAGGACGGCGTGCTGCAGCGGACCACAGCCCCGCAGGACACCTTCCGCCTCAACGCCAGCTGGCGCCCCGGCGGTATCGATGGCCGCTTCTGGCTGGGAGGCGGCGCCACCTGGCAGAGCCGCATCTGGAACACCAGCACCAAGGCGGATGGCAGCAAGGCCAATATCACCCAGGACGCGTTCTACCTGCTGAACCTGGCCGGCGGCTACCGCTTCAACGAGAACTTCAGCGCGCAGCTGAACATCAACAACCTGCTGGACAAGAAGTATTTCAACAACGTCGGTTTCTACAGCGGCGTGTACTGGGGCGAACCACGCAACGTGACAATGACGCTGCGCTGGAAGCTCTGACCCCCGATGGATGGCACCGGTTCTGCGACCGGTGCCCGGCCATGGATGGCCAACCCCGGCGCGCTGCGGTGCGCCGGTCCCTTTTCACTGAAACCAGCAGGAATGCCGTGGACCGCTCGCCCGCAACCGCCAGCCCCCGCACCTTCTTCTCCAACCCACGCTGGGGCGTGCTGTCACGCTCGCTGGCCGCGATCTTCGGCGGCTACGCGCTGGCCTCGGTGACCAGCGTGTTCTGCGCGCTGGCGCTGCCCGGCGCGCGCGGCCAGGCCGTGCTGACCGGCATGCTGCTGGCGATCCTGGTGGCCGCCTGCGCAGCGCTGTGGGCGTTCGCCACCCGCACTGCGCTGCGCGCCTGGGTCGGCATCCTGGTCCCCACCCTGCTGATGGCCGCCGTCGCGCGCCTGCTGGGGGCCTGGGCATGAAGAACGGATTCCGCCAATCGATGGCCTGGCTGCACACCTGGACCGGCCTGCTGGTCGGCTGGCTGCTGCTGCTGATCTTCATGGCCGGCACCGCCAGCTACTACCGCGAGGAAATCAGCCGCTGGATGCGCCCGGAGCTGCCGGCCAACAAGGTCAGCATCGACGTGGCCGCGCAACGCGCGGTGGACTACCTGCAGGCCAACGCCAGCCAGGCCGAGAACTGGTTCGTCACCCTGCCCCAGCCGCGCAACCCGGCCATGCAGATGTTCTGGCGGCTGCCGCCGGAACTGGCCGATCCCAGCCGTGGCCGGCGCGGTGGTTTTGGTGATGCCACGCTGGACCCGAACACCGGCCAGGCCCTGAAGGCGCGCGAGACGCGCGGCGGAGATTTCTTCTACCGCCTGCACTTCGACCTGCATTACATCCCGGTGCTGTGGGCGCGCTACCTGGTCGGCTTCTGCGCGATGTTCATGCTGGTGGCGATCATCACCGGCGTCATCACCCACAAGAAAATCTTCAAGGACTTCTTCACCTTCCGCAAGGACAAGGGCCTGCGGTCGTGGCTGGATTTCCACAACGTCAGCGCGGTGATGGCACTGCCGTACCACGCGATGATCACCTACACCGGCATCGTCACCCTGATGATCATGTACCTGCCATGGGGGGTGAAGGTGGCCTACCCGCAGGACGAGGACAAGTTCTTCAGCGAAGCCTTCGGCGGCATGCCGGAGGTGACCGCGCCGGCCGAGGGCCGCGCCACGCCGCTGCCGATCGCGCAGCTGCTGGACGCCGCGCGTGCGCACTGGCATGGCGTGGAAGTGGCCGGCTTCACCGTGTCCAATCCGGGCGCGGCCAATGCGGTGATCGACATCCGCCAGCGCGACGGCAAGCGCCTGTCCACCGACACCCCGGCGCTGCGCTACGACATGATCAACGGCACGCTGCTGGAAGAGACGCCGCCCTCCGGTGGTGCCACCGCCACCCGTGGCGTGCTGTATGGCCTGCACCTGGCCCGCTTCGCCGACTGGGGCCTGCGCGCACTGTTCTTCCTGTCCGGCCTGGTCGGCTGCCTGATGGTGGCCAGCGGTGTGGTGCTGTGGGCAGTGAAGGAACGGCCCAAGCACGCCAAGAGTGGCCGCATCGGCTTCGGCCTGCGCCTGGTCGATGCACTGAACATCGGCACCGTGGCCGGCCTGCCGATTGCGTTCGCCGCCTACTTCTGGGGCAACCGCCTGCTGCCGCTGGACATCGCCGAGCGCTCCAGTGCCGAGGCCAATGTGTTCTTCTACGCCTGGGGCGCGGCGCTGCTGGCCGCCTTCATCTGGCCGAAGCGGATGATGTGGGCCTGGCAACTGTACCTGGGCGCCGCCGCGTTCGCGCTGGTGCCGGTGGTCAACGCGCTGACCACGCATGCGCATCTGGGCGTGACCCTGCGCAATGGTGACTGGGTGCTGGCCGGCGTCGACCTGTCGATGATCGCGTTTGGTGCGATGCTGGCGCTGTGTGGATGGCGCATGCAGCGCTGGACGCCGCCGCTGTCTGCCGCCGAGAAGAAGAAGCGTGCCGCGGCGGCGGCGGCCAAGGCTCCGGTTGATGCTGCGGAAGCTGCCGAAGCGGAGGCCAGCGCATGATGCTTCTGGCGTTGACCCTGTCGTTCTCCGCGTTCACCGCACTGTCGCTGGCGATGGAAAAACACCAGCACGACCTGCATGGCAAGGCGGCAGCCTCGCCAGCACGGCGCACGCAATTTCGGGTGCTGGGCTGGGCCCTGCTGGCGGTGGCGTTCGCGCTGTGCGTGGCCGACCATGGCTGGGCGATGGGCCCGGTGCTGTGGCTGGGCACGATGACGCTGGGCGGCGCGGTGTTGTCGTTCGGGTTGTACCCGTACCGGCCGAAGTGGATCGCCGCGCTGGCGATCGCGCTGCCCGCGGCCGGGCTGCTGGTAGCGGTGCTGTAGCCACCATCCACGCGTGGCGTGGATCTACCGGCCAGACAGGGGTAGTGCCGGCCGCTGGCCGGCATCCCATGATCCCTCTGCGGATCTGTCACCGTTGCCGGCCAGCGGCCGGCACTACCGGACTTACCCCAACCGCTTCAATTCCCACGCGCGGTGGATGCGCGCGTTTCGCTCGAAATCCGGGCCGATGGTGCGCGCGGTGATCTCGCGGCACTGGGCGAACTCGGCGATGGCGTTCTCTTCCAGCTTGAAGCGGCGGAAGTTGTTGGAGAAGTACAGCACGCCGCCCGGCGCCAGTCGTGCCACTGCGGCGCGCAGCAGCTTCAGCTGTTCACGCTGCACGTCGAAGTCGTCGGCGCGCGCGGAGTTGGAGAAGGTCGGCGGGTCACAGAAGATCACGTCGTACTGCCCGCGGTCGCCTTCCAGCCACGCCATGGCGTCGGCCTGCACCAGCAGATGCTGGTTGCCGCCCTGCCCGTTCAACGCCAGGTTGTCGTAGCACCACTGCAGGTAGGTGGCCGACAGGTCGACGCTGGTGGTGCTGGCGGCACCGGCCACAGCCGCCTGCACGCTGGCCACGCCGGTGTAGCAGAACAGGTTGAGGAAGCGCTTGCCCCGCACCTGATCGGCCATCATCCGGCGCAGCGGGCGATGGTCGAGGAACAGGCCGGTATCCAGGTAATCGAACAGGTTCACCTGCAGCAGCGCGTTGTTCTCACGCACCACGATGAACTCGTCGCGCTGTTCGAAGCGGCCGTACTTGCTGCCGCCCTTGCCGCGCTCGCGCGACTTCATCGACACCTGTTCCGGCGGCACGCCGAATACTTCACGCGCGGCCGCCAGCAACTCGTTGCGGCGACGGCGCACGTCGTTCTCCGGAATCGCCGCCGGCGCGGCGTATTCCTGCACATGCAGGAAGGTGCGGCGCTGGCCACCGTCTTCTTCATAGACGTCGATGGCCGCAGCGTACTCCGGCAGGTCGGCATCGTAGGCGCGGAAGCAGGTGATGTCCTCGCGGGCGCGCCAGCTCTTGAACTTCTTCAGGTTCTTGCGCAGGCGGTTGGCCACCATCTGCGCACCTTCGCTCAGCTCGCGCGGCTGCGCCGGGTCGCGGCCCGGCACGGCGATCGGGTCGCAGACGATCAGCGCGCATTCCAGCGCACCATTGAACATCTGGTACTTCTTGCCGGCGCGCAGGCCAGTGGCGAAGGCCAGTTCGTCGTTGCCGCACAGCAGGCTGGCGCGCCACTGCGGCACCGCCTTCTGCAGGGCATTGCCCAGCGCGCGGTACAGCGCCGGATCGGCCGCCAGGCGCTCGTCGTACGGCGGGTTGCAGACCACCGCGCCGATCTCCTGCTCCGGCGCGGCCAGGTCGGCCACGTCGGCGCGGGTGAAGCGGATCGCATGGGCAACGCCCGCTACTTCGGCGTTCTCGCGCGCCGCCTGGATCGCGGTCGGGTCGATGTCGCTGCCGTGGATGACCGGCTTCAACGCTGCCAGGCCGGCCGCTTCGCGGTCACGTGCCTCGCTCTGGATGGCCTTCCAGGCGGCCTTGTCGAAGCCCAGCCAACGGCTGGGTGGCAGGCTGCCGTGGCGCATCAGGCCGGGGGCAACGTCGGCGGCCATCAGCGCGCCTTCGATCAGCAGCGTGCCGCTGCCGCACATCGGGTCCAGCAGCCCACCACCGGCGGCGTGCAGGCGCGGCCACTGCGCGCGCAGCAGCAGCGCGGCGGCCAGGTTTTCCTTCAGCGGCGCCTCGTGGGCAGCGCCGCGCCAGCCACGGCGGTGCAGCGGGCCGCCGCCCAGGTCGATCGACAGCGAGGCGCGGCCCTTTCGCAGCGACAGGTTCACGCGCACATCCGGCAGGTCGGTGTTGACCGAAGGGCGTTCCAGGCCTTCGTCACGCATGCGGTCGACGATGGCGTCCTTGATCCGCTGCGCCGCGAATCGGGCGTGGGTGATCTTGTCGCCGGACACGTGCGCGTCCACCGCCAGGGTCATCTCCGGCTTGATGTGCTCGTGCCACGGCAGCGCACGCACGCCGTCGTACAGGGCCTGCTCGTCCGGGCACTCGAACTCGTCGATCGGCCACAGCACGCGGCTGGCCAGGCGCGACCACATGACGATCCGCAGCGCCTGCTCCAGTTCGCCGTCGGCGTTGACGCCGGCAATGGTGGCGGTGGCCTTGCCAAGGCCCAGGGCCGACAGTTCATCGGCAAGCAGGTATTCCAGGCCCTTGGCGCAGGAGACGAAGAATTTCACGGGATCGGTTCGCAGGTGGTCGGGCGCGGCACAGGGGCCGGGCCAGTCGGAAAGGAGGGCCGTAGGCACGGCCGGCAGGCCCGCGCCGGGGGCGGCGGGGCTGCCATTGTAGTCAAAGCGGGCGGGCGCGCCGTGCGCCCGGGCTTCACAGCTGGCGCAGCAGGCGCTCGAAGGCCTGCGCGGCGGCCTCCACGTGGTGCTCAAGGCGGTGCCCATCATCGACCAGCAGCAGCTGCGCCGAACGCGCCTGTGCCCAGGCAATGACCCCGGCGGCTGGCACCACCTCGTCGTGCCAGGCCTGCACCACCGTAGTCGGTACCGCGGCGGCATCCAGCGCCGGCATCGGGCCCATGGTGGTCGGCGGCACCATCAGGAACAGGCCGGCCACCGGCACCTGCAGCGAGGCGATGGCGGAAATGTAGGCACCGAGGCTGGAGCCGGCCAGCACCACCGGCCCCTGCCCGGCGGCAATGGCGGCACGCTCGACCAGGCGCCGCAGGCGGGTCGGCACGTCGCCCACCCGGCTGACCTCGCTCATCGCGTCCAGGTCGGTGTAGTCGGGGCGTTCATGGGTCCAGCCCAGGCGTTGTGCCACCTCGGCCAGCGCGGTGACCTTGGTCGCGTCCGGGCCGCTCTCGAAACCGTGCGACAGGATGCAGTGACCGCGGCTCATGCGCGCGCTCCGCGCGAGCGGGCCGATGAGGAAGGGGAAGGCAGGTTCATACCGCAATGCTAGCATCGCCGGATGCCCAACCCGCTCCTGCCCGGCCTGCAGCTGCAGCCCCTGCCCTACCACGACCGCCTGCCGCTGCGCGACCCGGCCACGCTGGAGATGGTGGTGATCCACTGCACCGAACTGCCCGACCTGGCGATGGCCCGCGAGTACGGCGAGCGCGTGCTGTACGACAGTGGCGCCGGCAACAGCGGCCACTTCTACATCGATCGCGACGGTCGCGTGGTGCAGTACGTGGCACCGGAACGGGTGGCCCACCATGTGCGCGGCATGAACGCACATACGCTGGGCATCGAGCTGGTCAATACCGGGCGTTACCCGCACTGGTTCGACAGCCGCCACCAGGCGATGGACGAGCCGTACACCGAGGCGCAGCTGGTGGCACTGGAGGCGCTGCTGCTGGCGCTGGTGGCGCGCTATCCGTCGCTGCGGCGGATTGCCGGGCACGACCAGCTGGATCTGGAGCAGGTGCCGGCCAGTGATGATGCGGCACTGACGGTGGCGCGCAAGCGTGATCCGGGGCCGTTGTTCCCGTGGGCGCGGATTCTGGCGAAGGTGCCGCTGCAGGGGTTGGGGTGAGGGTTTGCAGGGCTGCGCCCTGCACCTGCAGAGGCAACGTCAACGTCAAAAGCAGGCTATCCGTGGGTTGGCGGGGGGGGGCCGGTCGCCGCCTTCATGCGGCGCCCGCCCCCGCCACCCGCCCCCGCCCGCC
>NZ_JAPTFX010000091.1:0-18303 GCF_030985895.1 Stenotrophomonas sp. Sm6012
TGCTGTTGCCCATAAACACCTCGGTCATTGCCATCAATTATGGCAACCGGATGTCTACGAAAGGCTGGCCGGTCCACGGCCTCTCAACATACATCTCCACCTGGGGGTCAAATTCGAGCATCAGCGCCTGGCAAAAGTTGACCAGGTCGGCCACCGTTACGGTCCGCCCATTCTTCGGGGACTGAAATACAAAGATTTCGCGGCGGTCGCGCTTGCCGCGTGCTAGCTCGAGAGGGGAATGGGGCAGATGCCCCTCACGGCGGTCTTCGTCCGTCGGTTTGGCGGTCGCGCTTTTTCCTGCGGTCATCATCCTGCTCCTCAGCCGTCGGCTTGCGAACGTCTGCCCGGTCTCGAGATTGGAACAAGGTGCCCATTCAGGTTCGCCTCCGCCATATGAGATGGGGAGGAAATGGGCGCACCCCTCCGCGCGAACGGGAAGTCGCTTGACTTTGTCAAGGAAAAGGGTGAGCCTCAGGGTACAGGCTGAGTTTCACCACCATCTGCTCCAACAGATGTCACTTGCCCCCGCGCCAACGGGGGCAAGTCATTTCCAGGGTTCGGAGATGTTAGTTTCCGGCTCTTGGTACTCTCCTCGGCGCTCGGCGAGCGCATCTTCGGGGACGTCTTGAGTCTGTTCTTGAAACGCTACAAGCCCGGCCCCTTGAGTTTGGGTTGTGGGGCGTCATTCCTGGTTGGGCTTCAGAGCAGCCGCTTCATCTTGCGGGGTGCCAGATACTGCCGGCGGACTGATCGCGGCCCTCAGCCCAACCATCCAGTCGGCGATGTCCATCGCAAAGGCAAATTTGCCGCGGCGGCCGGGCACTTTGAATATCTTCACGGGCAAGGTTCCGCGTGCCTCTGCTTGGCGGAGCGCGTGGCTGGAGCGATAGCCAAGAGCTCGCGGCAAGTTTTCATAGCCGATGAGAGGCCCGAAATGAAAGGTCAATTCTCTTTCGATCTCACGGCGTTCCGGGGCCAGGATTGATTCGTTGGTCCGCTCCGTCATGGCGTGGTCACACCCCGTCGCTTGTGTCCTCCTGATTCTGCCCCTCTAATACGGATGGTGGAAGGAGTAACAAACTCGCGTTTCGTTACCCATCAAAGGTGAATGGGGAGGGGCACGGCCATGGCGCTCAAAGAGATACCCTTTTACGGCGAGGCGCGACTTGCCCGCATGCGTGCAAGCACGAGCATACTTCCCGCCAACCGAGCCGTGCCGTACTGCCTGCGATCACTCAGTGTCGGATTGTGGTTTGAATGCTTGCGAAGCCGAATGGGCCTATCCAGCGCATACGCGCTCGGACAGTCGATATCCCCGGAGCGTCCCGGCTGCCACTCCAATGTGTGGGTGAAATATGCCCATGCGGAACACGTCCCGTCCCAGGCGACGCAGGCAGCAGCCGAGGCGCGCTATCCCGGCTCCCGCATGGTTCTATGTTCACCGGTCTGGGCCGCTCTGAATGTCCACGAGGCACTTGGCGGTTGTGGAGAATCAATACTCATGTCGCTCAGTGCACCTGTGCAACTGGAAGTGTTCAGCGGAGCGAGCTTGCGAGCCGGCATGTTTGTCCGCCGAGACCGTCGGTTACGAGAGATCACCGAGGGCTTGTGCGGGCTGGGCACTCTGGATAGCCTGGCGGCACTAGTGGTGATGTTGAGGGTCGCCCATGAGCAGGGCAGACGGCATGACTGCTTTGCCTTGGGGCGTGCACTGCACGATTGCCTGCTACTGGTGGGGCAGGATAGTCCCATCCAGCTTATTGCCGAAGAGCTGTTCTGGTACTTCAGCCATTTCGTGCTTCCTTTCACAGGGTGCCGGGGTGTTCGGATTGCATCGTCGCGACGCCGCTTGCTCCTGCAGCATGAGGTTCTCTCCCGCCTCGTACTTGAGCTTGAAGACAGCGGGTTCGACTATCTCCCAGGCATGCGTCACCCGCTCTTGCGGGTAGTCCGCAATCAGCAGCATGCTCCGTCTTCGCGCTTCTTCTCGCCCGGCGTCGGACCCTGCAGCGCAACATCGCGGCAGATGGCGCGGTAGCGCTATCAATACAGAGTCTTGTTGAGACGAGGAGGCACCCAGGATGGTGAGCGCAGAGACTAAAGGCTCGACCGATTACGAAATGAGCCGCTTGTGGTGGGCGGCACGGCTGTCGCAGTCGAGTAGAGGCTCAAGATGATTGCCTATCTTGGTTGGGGGTCGCTGGTATGGCAACCCGACGGTCTACCGGTTCGTGGACAGTGGCTGGCAGACGGGCCAACGGTTTGCGTAGAGTTTTTAAGGCAATCCGGCAATGGACGGCTTACGTTGGTCATGCATGCGGCCGCGTCTGCTGTCACCTCCTTCTGGGTTGAGGCTGGTACCGACGACGAGGGCGACGCCAAGCGAGCCTTGCGTGAGCGGGAAGCCATTCCCTCAAAGAACATGGAGCGACACTTGGGGGTCTGGACACATGGCTGTCCAGCACCGGCGAGTATTCCTGGGCTCGCTGACTGGGCCGCTGCTCGCGGGATTACCACTGTGCTATGGACGGCGCTGCCACCGAAGTTCAACGGGGAAAATCAACGCGTCCCATCAGTGGAAGAAGCAGTTGCCTACCTCGCAAGCCTCTCAGGGCAAACTGCGACGCTCGCAGAAGAGTACGTCCGGCGAGCCCCGCCCCAGATTGACACCGTCTATCGTCGTGAGTTTGCTGCACGTCTAGGCTGGCATCCCCTTCCGAAAGGGAGCTAACTGCGACGTGCGTGTGATAGCCGATGGCCAAACTCCGGCAATGGCCAGCACCGTTTCTCACCTTGGGCCGACTTGGGCCGGAAGGCCCGGCCCTGTCAGCGCTGCCCGGGGCTCCGGCTCAACAACTGGATGAGCAGAAGCCACTTGTGTGTCACTTTGCCGGCGGAGGCAGCACAACGATGAGTGCCATCCATGGGGCGATTGCCAGAACAGTGGCAATGTACGCGTACTTCAAACAGCTGAATTTTGACGAGAGAATCTTGGAATTGCGCCAACATTGACCCAGGAGGTCTTCCTCGAACTCCATCAGCGTACGCTCCGCGCACTTCTGCAAGAACTCGTGCTCGGCCATGCTCGACACCCGTTCAAAGAAGATGAGCGAATTTGACCCGCCTCGCAGTTCCGGAAAATATCCGTACCACAGGTGCCAGAAGCTAACAGTAAGCGGTGTAAGGAACAAAACGCCCACAACCGAGATCAGGGCCGTTAGTTCATCAAGTTTCGGCAGCCGCGTCGCGATCATGGCAAGCATGCCCAGGTTGATACCCAGGCCGACCGAGAGTTTTGTGTCTACACGGGAGAAGAAGCCCAAGACCAAATTCAGCTGCTGCCAAGCGGCACTAACGCGGTCGCTTTGATTTGGCGGGTGGCCGCCAGAATTTTGAGGTTCTTGCACGGGGTGAGTTCTCTGTCTTGAGGGATACGGTTTGTGTTCGTTTGATGGCAGATCGAAGACCGCAGATGTCCAGCGTTCCGCAGCAGCGCGCTCCTGCAGCCGCACAATCCTCAAGGAAAGCTGTGTCGGCCAGCGCACATCGGTGCTGTTCCAAGATGAAAGTGACCAGGGCCGCAGCGTGGTCGCCACATGCAGTGATCGCACCGTCAGGATCGCGGCCACATGGGCAGACTGGGGGTCTCCCGACCAAGGTTTCAGTGCGCGTCGACACCCGAGCAAGGAGTAGTTTGCCGTGCCAGAGCTCGAGCCTCCGCTTCTGAGGGCGCGAATCCTTGCGGACCATGAACTGCCCCGCGAGCACATCTGCCTTGAATGCCGGACCCAGTCGTTCGGCTGCCTGCTCAGCATTGGCCTGATGCTGCGCAGCACGACCGTGCGCGCGGCCGTTCTCCGCTCCAGGAAAGACCCGGCGGGCGTTCGCGCCGATCTGGTAGGTCAGGTACTGGTAGACCGTGGCCCACCAATGCCTCGCTGCTGCTTCGTCTTGGATCCGGCTCGGATTGTCTTCTCCCCAGCCGAGGCAGAAGCTACGGTCACCGTTGATATGCCGATCGGGACAGAACCCCGGCAGCATGCCGGGGTCGGCGATCTCGCGCACTGAGACGTGCTCGCCTGCAACGGAGACGAGCAATCTAAATGCGTACTCGGCTCCGCCGGCCCGAACCACTGTGATCCCAACCAGCCCCCCGACAGGGTCTACGATCAACGTGGCACCGTAGTCCGGTGCCACGCGCTGCAGCAGCTCCAAAGGCCTTGGCGTCACGTCGCGGCCACATGAGGACGGATCGGCTGCGCGAGCGCAGGAGCCACTGCGGGTGCCACTTCAGCGTAGTGTGCCTCCAGTGTTGCCTTCGCCACGCGGTCCCCGGATGCGGCGAGTTCCTCCACCGCTGCGGCATAGTCTAGGTTCGCCGCCTTTCGCTTGTCGGTAAAGACGGTCCGTATCGCGGCGCTGGCGGCCTTGTAGGCATTTTCACCAATGGCCGTCTCCACACCGTCGCAGAGTCGTTGTTGGGCTTCAGATTCCAACACCGCTCGCCCCGTGGCACACCGCAGAAGGCTCCCCTTCATGCCCAGGCGGGAAATGGCAAGGGGGCCAAGTTCGAAGCCAATGGCCAATCCCAGCTCTGCCACTTCCGCGCCTTCGGCGCTCAGTTGCTCTAGGGCAGTGGAGAAACTGCTGCGCAATGCACCCGCGCACTGGGCAGCGGTGCTGACCGTGTCCTGCGCATCTGTCGTCTGTGACGTGCCCTCCAGCAGCACCCCATGAAGGCAGTCGCCAATAAAACGGACACGACGCCCTCCAAAATCCTCGTGTACGACCGCATCCAGCTCAGAGCGCAATACGTGCAGTGTTCGAACCAGATGTTCGGGATCCTCCTCTAAGTGCTTGTCCACGAAGTCGGTGAATCCGTCAATGTCGGCATAGATCGAAACGCCATCAAATCGCCTTGAGTTCGCCGCGCTGAGCAGGGAGAAGTCCAGATCAGAAAGCGGAGGCGTCGGTCGACTGAACTTGAATTCGCCGATAGGGAGCTCGGCCTGTTCATCTTTCCAGAGTTCGATGATGCGCGACTTGGAAATGCCGAGTGCAGCGGCCTCGACGCATGCGGAAATCTGAGCATCGGTCAGCGAAGTGGTGCGGTCCTTGTTGCCGGTCAAGGTAGGCAGTTCAAGCACGGCACGTGCGCCGTGCGTCAGGTAGATGCCTTCAGCCCCTCCATGCCCGGCACACTTGGCCGCCTGATTGGCTGGGGAGCCTAAGAAAAGAGGTTCTCGGCTGGCGCGACGACCATTGTTGACGGCCAACGCCATCCCGCTGTCAATGCCGACACGAACCTGGGCATTGGGGATGTGCGCGTCCGAGTCGCCCGTTTCAGCCAGCACATCGATGGCGAGCTGGGCGATCGCAACCGCGCGCTCGATCCGGGCGCGTTCGTTGGCATCGCCGTACGGCTTGGTCACAACCGCATGCAGCCGCTGGTTGTGAAAGTCCACACGGATGGCATCACTTTCAACGAGGATGCGATGGACGGCGCGGTAGTGCTGATTCAGGAATCGAAGGGCCCGCTTGTGGCAGGTTTCGCCTTCGATGTCAGTGCAGCTAAGCATGTCCGCCAGATTGACGATGTCGATGTAGACATGCGCCCCTTGGACGCGATAGGCGCGATTGACTGGAATATCCACCAGCGAGGTTTCCCGCTTGTAATCGCGGATGTCCACGTCGCGGACTTCGGCGTAACGGGTGGCAATGCGCTTCTTGGTGCGATCTTTTTTCCAGCTGTGTCCCATCGTGCTACTCCCTGCGCCCAAGAGGAGGCCAGGCCGGGCGGGTCGCGTCGCCTACGGCGTGGCTGGCAGCCGGATTCATTCCAGCTCCTTTGGGCGTATATTGGGACCCAGTTCACACTTTCAAGGGGGCAGTATGGGGACTGGGATCGTCGAGCGCCTCGCGGCGGATGATGGCAGGCGACTGATCGCCGCCTTGGCTGAGTTCCGCCTGCTGGCCGGCTTGGACGCGGCCGCAGCCCAGCTGGCACAGGCCGGGGAATTGCTCGACGTGGGGACAGGGCAGGCCTTTATCACTCAGGGCGCCCCAGAGACCGACGTTTTCTTCATTGTCTCCGGCTCCGTGGACGTGCTGGTCAACGGCAAAGTGGTTAATACCCGAAGGGCTGGGGACCACGTCGGCGAAATGGCAGCCATCGAACCGGCGCAACTGCGGGCGGCAACTGTTACTGCACGCGAGCCGACCGTAGTGCTAAAGGTGCCGGAAATCGATTTCAGCAGGATTGCGGATTCACACCCCGTCATCTGGCGGCGGCTGGCCGCGACCCTTTCGCGCCGTCTAAAAGAGCGCAATCACATGATTACCCAACCTCGCGGACAGGTCCGGGTCTTTGTGATGTCGTCGGTGGAGGCGCTCCCTGTCACGCGGTTGCTGGTACAGCACTTCGAGCACGACCCGTTCCTGACGGTGGTATGGGACCACGGGGTGTTCCGCGCCGCCAACTACACACTTGACGAGCTCGAGCGCCAGCTGGAACAGGCAGACTTTGCCATTGCCGTGGCCCACGCGGATGACATGGTCATCAGCCGCGGTGACGAGTGGCCTGTCATGCGCGACAACGTCGTCTTTGAACTGGGTATGTTCATTGGATTCCTGGGGCGTCGGCGCGCCTTCTTGATGGAGCCGCGCGAAGACAAGCTGAAGCTTCCCAGTGATCTCACGGGGCTCACGACCGTCCCCTACCGATACACCCCTGGCCCGGACGCCCGGGCTTTGATTGCACCGGCATGCGAACAAATTCGCTCCCGCATTCTCGAAGCTGGGCCGAGGGACTGACGGTGGCACTGCTGGAAGAGATGACGGCCGCCGTGCAGGCGATAGCACAAACCCGATGGTCTACACGGAGAGGTCAAGTTGTACCCGATCCAGAAGATCTGCGATTGGGCAATGACGCAGTGGAGTTTGATCGTGCCACTGTTTTGTACGCGGACCTGAACGGCTCAACGAATATGGTCGACACCGAAGCCTGGCAGTTGAGTGCAGAGATCTACAAAGCGTTCCTGCACTGTGCAGCGACGATCATCAGGAAAGAGGGCGGCAAGATCACCTCCTACGACGGAGATCGTGTCATGGGCATCTGGGTGGGTGACCGGCAAGCCACGCCGGCGGCTAAGGCCGGGTTGAAAATCAACTATGCGGTCAAGATGATCGTCATGCCAGCGTTGAAACAGCAGTACCCCGACTGGACAGGTACCGTGAGGCATGTCGTCGGAATCGACAGCAGCCCAATCCGAGCTGCTCGCACGGGTATTCGAGGCGGCAACGACATCGTCTGGGTTGGACGCGCGGCCAATCATGCGGCCAAGCTCACGGACCTGGACCTTGCCCCGTCAACCTGGATTACCGATGAGGTGTTCATCCGGTTGGCTGATGAGTTGAAGTACGGTGGAACGCCGCCGACTCTGATGTGGGAGGCGTTCCGCTGGAACCGGCAGGGTGGTCGCCGCATTCACGGATCAGACTGGGCTTGGCGCGTCTAAAGCGCCCTCTGCGGACCCGGCATTCGCAGGGCCAGCATGGCAGGGAAAGGGCGCACTGTTAGAGGCCGATTTCATGGCGCGGGAGTCAGGCAGCCGAGTCCTGCCCTCCGATGAGTGCGCGCCGGGAGAGGAACCCGCTGCCATTGCGGAGCTCTGGCAGAGGTTCATCTACGCACCGGCCCCTAGCGCCGCATTGATCTCAGCGAAGGCCTTCTCAAAGCGCTCCAGCGTTTCATTGATGGCCGTAGTTTCCGCGGCCAGCACGTGCTGATTCTGGATGAGCCAGTTGGCGGGAGTGAAATGATCCAGGGGCGGAACGGAAGCCCCCATGACATTAAACAGTGCTTCGGCCTGTTTGACCTGGCGCGTCAGGGCACCGTCTTGGCTGAACTGCCGGGCGGAAATTTGCCCTTTTCCCTTCAGACCGTAGGCACCGTTGAGGATGTCGGCGAAGACGGCGGGTGCGAAGAAGTCCTCAATGTCGCTCTCCGCCTTTCCGGTGAAATCCGTGGCTACCAAGACGCCGGAAGTCTTCATGATCTGAGACTCCCTCAGCCGCTGCACCTTGCCTTTATCGCCATTGCCGTAGTCACACAAGGCGACCATGTGGATGCCCTTGCCAGAGAAGAGCGAGGCGAACGATTGCACTTTGTCTATGCCGCCTGTGGGGCAGATCACCCACCGGCTGTCCAAGCCTTGGCGCTTGCGTTGCTTGAGCGCGTGCGATGCCGCCTGAAGATAGAGCACATCCGAAGGTCCTTCGACCAACAGGGTATGCGCTCCCACAAACAGGCTTTGGGTAACCTCGTAACCGAGATGGGCCTGAAGGGGGAACAGCGTGTCCTGATCGACGCTCAGGACGTCCGCGGAGACCTGTGTGCCCTTAACGGTGGGGCGGCGACGCTGGTCGTAGGTGACAACGTCCTCGACGACGCGAACGTCCGCAAGACGATCGGCCGGCACCATAAAGGGCGAGTGGGTGCTGTAGATGACCTGGTGGTCGGGGAGTAGACGCTCAATGATGTAGCGGAGCAGATCAGCTTGCGCCTTTCCATGTAGCGTCAATCCAGGCTCATCCAGAAGGATGATCGCACCGGGGTTCCTCTTTCGCATCTGCTTGAACTGCGACAGGAAGGAGAAGAACCAGACGAATCCGGCGCTGCGCTCAGCCAGGGGCACCGAAACCTTGTGGTTGTCATTCCGAATGCGGATTTTGGCAACAGTCCCGCTATTGAAGGGGGCGGGATCCTCGGAGAGGCCTTGGGCAAGCGCTATCTCTACACTGAGCGCGTCGTTCTGACTCCAAAACTCGAAGATCTCATCGGTAATTTCATTGGAGGCGGCTTGGCAACGTGCGTTGAGCTCTTCCAGGCGTGTGCTGGACTGCATCGCTGACCGACGTCCCGGCGTACTCGAGGAAGTCGAGGAAAATCTGGTCACCCGGGGAGATCGTCGCGCCGCTTTGGGTGTCACGAGACAGCTTGTCCAGCGATATCTCCCCGGACATGCGATCAAAGTGAGAGGTATAGAAGAACGCCGGCATCCTTTTCTGCAGGATATCGATGGCCGCCAGCACTGGTTTCCCCTTGCGGAAGCCGCTGATGGACCGCTTGACCGCCTGCAATTGGTCAGACGGCTCGGGGTGCGCATCTATCTCGACCACGAGTCGATCCAGCAATATCTTGGAAAACTTCTCCCGCTCTTCGCCTGCCACACCGTGCTGGTCGAGCAGAAACGCGCGCACCACGTTGGGATCGACGTGAATGCTCCAAGTGCTGTGGCCACTGTAATCTGTCGTTACGTCAACGGTCGTACTACTTAACGCGCCGGCACCCAGGACGTCGGCGACCGCCTTTTGGTCTTCGTGGCTGAGCTCCCAGGTCAGGGTGGCAACCGGTGCGGGTTCGTCGTCGTGGCGTTCCTCATACCGCGTGAGGAAGCGGCGGGGGTAATCGCGCACCGTGTCGTAAGCAAACTGGTCGGCGATGGGACGGGTACCAAACAACGCCGTCAGAATTGCAGTCTTGCCCGCCTCGTTCTTACCGACCAAGCAGGTCAGCTCTCCGACATCGAACGTTCCGGAATCCTCTGCAGAACGGAAGTTTCGGATCCGTGCCTTGACTAGCTTCATGCTGCCCCCTGATTCCTGCCGTGGATGGTGCGCGTCTTGTGCAGGATAGGGCCCGAGCGGGGCACATTCAACGCGCACTGCTGGCCGCTCGGGCCGGAGGCTCAGTCCTCATCCATCAGGCGCGCGGCGGGGTTGCTGCCGACGCCGCCCTGCTGGAAATATCCGATCACGCTGGCCACGGAGCGGTGATCGGTCATCGCCATCAGCGCCGGCAGGGCCACCCCACGCCGCGCACCTTCGGTAACAAAGCCCGAGCGCAGGCTGTGGCCGGCAAAGTCCCCGTCCAGACCGGCCAACCGCGCCCGGTCCTTAACGATGGCGGCGACCGCCTTGCCGCTGAGCGCGCCGCCCAATGACCGTGGCCAGACGCGCCGGAACAGGGGGCCGTCGGTAATCTCGGCCACGTCCAGCCAGTCCTGCAGTGCGGTGGCTGCCTCTCCCAGGATGGGCTTGTCGGGGCTGCTGCCAACCACTGGCCCGGACTGCAAGGTTTTTCCGTGATCCAAGCGATAGGTGTAGCCGCCTTCGGGCAGTCGGGTGAGGTGATTCACCGTCGCCTCGGCGACTTCGCTGCGGCGGCGCCCGCCGCTAGCAAAGGCAAAGTAGAGCAGGGCGCGATCGCGCTTCCCCTTGAGCGAGGTGTCGCAGGTGGCCGCCATTGCGCGCAGATCTGCGGCTGACAGCGCGGTCTTCTTGGCCGGGCGCTCGCCTCGTTTGTGAGAAGCCCTGCGCCCCTTGGACAGTAGGGTCCTCACGGCGCGATCCTCGCAAGGGTTGTCTTGGCGGGCCTGCTTGTGGGCCGCCGACAAGACCGCCACCCGGTGGACCAGGCTGGAGAACGCCAGCGGCCCAGGCTTCTTCTTCAGGCCCGCATGCACCAAGGCACTATCCAAGTCTGCAGGCAGATCCCAACGAAGCCCCAAATCGCCTGAGCGCCCCATGTGATCCACGATGAACTGAACCACTGCCGCCGGGGGGACGGGTAGGGCGATGGGCCTGCCATAGCGCCCTTCGAACCAGCCCGCCCAATAGCGCAGGGCGCCGGCGTAGCTGCGAATGGTGTTAGGCGCTTCGGCCTCCTGCAGGATGTCTCGCACCGCTTCTGCGGCGGAAGTGGCCAGCCGCTCCGGAACCAGCCCCGAAACGAGTTCCCCTGACGCAGCAGTGATATTATTCATATGTACTATGTATTGTGCACTATGATTAGGTTGAGCTACATCTGATAAATATGCCTTATCAGACATGGCCTGCCAATTCTCACCGTTCCGCAGAAGGACACCCAATGGCCAAGGGCATCAGCGAACTGGATGTGCACCAGGCAGCGGACGACATCATCGCCGCCGGCGAACGTCCCACCGTCGAGCGAATCCGAGCCCACTTGGGCACCGGCTCGCCCAACACCGTCACGCGTTGGCTGGAGACCTGGTGGCAGACCGTAGGCTTTCGCCTGCGCCAGCGCGCCATTGAGGCGGCGGTTCCAGGCATCCCAGAGCGGGTAGCTCACCTGAGCCAGCGTTTGTGGCAGGCCGCGCTGCAGGATGCCGGCGAGCTCGCTCAGACCCAGCTGGAGTCGACCAGGCACGCACTGGAGGAACGCGAGCGCCTGCTGGAGGAGGACCGGGTGGCCCTGACGCTGGCGATTGAGGCCAGCCAGAAGCGCGAAAGGGAGGCTCAGGTCCAGACTCAGGCCGCCGCCACCACCGCGGAGCAGTTGGCGGCACAGGTCTCCCAGATGACGGCACAAGTACAAGACCTGCTGCGCCAACGCGATGGAGCCTATGGACGGGCGGAGCGACTCGAGCAGGAACTGGATGCCGTACGCCGCAGTCTGGGCGAGGCCGCGGCCGCTCACGAAGAAGAGAGGAGGGCGCTCCAGGCGCACGTCAGGGCAGTGGAGGATCGTGCCCATACGGAGGTTGACCGGCATCGCCAGGCGTTGCGGTCAGCCGAGCAGGAGTGGGGGCGGGAGCGCATGGCCTTGGCCACCTCATTGCGAGAGAGCGAGCAACAAGCCATTGCTGCTGCCAACCGCGAGCAACAGGCATTGCGCCGACTGGAAGGCGTGAACGCGCGGGCTGATGGCTTGGAGGCGCAGCTGACGTCACTGAAGGAAACCACTCGGCAAGTTACCGAGGCACTCCGACAAGGGAGAGCGAACACGGCAACGCCAAGCAGGCAAAGCAAGCCACGCCGCACCGCGCCCAGAAGAGTGGGCGAGCCGACACAAGAACCCAATAGCAGGAAATCTAAGACTTGAGGCCATCCATTCGATCAAGGCTTCTTTCCCCGAAAGACTTGGAGGACGTACACGCCCCCCCCCAAAGTTCATCCTCGACCGCGCCCGAGAGCACGGCGCGACAGGCCCCGTACGAACGGTAGAAACCAGCACGCCGGAGGAGGAACGCCATGAAGCAGGGAAGAACTGACAGAGATTGGGCGGTGGTCGCTGTGATGACCTTTGCCGCAGGAGCCGTCTTGACTTGGGCACTCATGAGCAAGCCGAGTCCCAAATCCGCCACGTTAGCGCTTGACTGGCCGGCGTGGGTGCAAGCGATCGGCAGCATCGCAGCCATCATCGCCGCGGGACTGATCCCCCTTTGGCACGCCAGAGTCAGGAGACGGGAGGTCACACAGTCCCTCATAGAGCTGATTTCCTATGCGCGATTTCCAGCGACACTGATGCTGGCGCAGTTCGAGGGAGGATTCGGCGGCCCCCGGCTGATCTTGGCGCATCTGACCCAGCTTCATAAGGCTTTCGATTCAGTCAACTATGTTGACGTGCCGAACCGATCCTTGGCGATTGCGCTGCAGCAATCAGCAACGGCTGTGAGTGCACTTAAGGAGATCCAGGAACTCTTTCTGAGAAAAGAAGAGATGAAAAAGGGGCGGGGGAGCGAGATCGTTAAAAAGTACCTGCTCATGCTCGATAGAGCCGTCGAAGAAGCAATCAAGGCAACCGGTCAGCGGCCTCGAGACTTCAACTACGACACAATCGTGCTGCCTAATGAATAGCCCATGCAAATGCTGTTCGTTACAACTACGCGGTAATAGTCACAAACCTCTCTCTAGTAATCCACTGCCGAGGGCTATCCGGCAAATCGTGCGGAGTCGGAGGGAGTAGCTGGCGTCTGAACGGGGGAACTCGCCTGGCGATGTAGCAGGGGCCTGGTGCACTGGACTGTAACAGAGCAGTTTCACTGTCACCGCGCCTTGTTACGGTAAAGAACCTCCGTTACATTCGCTGCTATGAACGACCTCGACGCCGCAGCCCGCTATCTTCAGGGTCTACTACCCGACATGGTCGGTGAGCTCGAGCCCTGGCCCAGCTCCAAGACGCGCGGCTTACCCCACTTCCTCGCCACCCTATTCGGCCTGGCCGAGCTTGACCTGCTCGGCCACAGGGTGCTGCTGGCCACCGTCCCGGCGCAGACGGAACCGTTGCCACCTTTGCGGCTGATCGCGCAGGTGCATCGATTGGCGGAAAAGGCCGGCTTGAGGGTCATTCTCGTGCTCTCCGGCGTTTCGCCCTACATTCGCTCCAAGCTCATCGAGTCTCGGGTGGATTTCGTTGTGCCTGGTAGCCAACTGTTCGCTCCGAGCTTCCTGATGAGCTTACGCGAGCGCGATTCGTCTCCAAGGGTGCTCACATCCGCTGGGGAGCGGTTGAGCCATCCGGCACAAGCGGTTCTGATCGCGGCCCTGTTGCGGCCCGACTTGGAGGAGCGCGGCATCCCTGGCAGCGTCCCGTGGGTGCCGCTCGACCTGGCGCGCGAGGCAGGCTACTCACGCATGACTGCCTCGCGGGTCGCCCGTGAACTGGTGGCGGCTAACCTCGTCAGCGCCCAGCGCGAGGGGCGGGAGACGAAGCTACGGTTCTTGAAAGCGCGCCGCTCCTTGTGGGCGGTCGCGCTGCCGCGGCTGCGCTCGCCGGTGCTGCGCACCACTTGCATCGGCAAAAGTGGCTTGGACATGCTGCTGGCCGATCATTGTCGTGCTGCGGGAGAAACCGGCCTGTCCGTTCTCACCGAACTGGCGGCGCCATCGCGTCCGATCGCTGCGATCGGACGAGACTGCTTCCGTCGGCATCCGGAGCCGGAATGGTTTCCCGTGGCCGGCGAGGGCTATGCAGACGTGCAGCATTGGGCGTACTCCACCCGCCTGGGTGGCGCGGGCACCGTCGTGGACCCGTTGTCGCTGTACCTGTCCTTGCAGGGACAGGGCGACCCGAGGCTGAACGGCGCGCTGCGGGACCTGCTCGATGAGGTCTTCGTCTGATCGCAGGCGCGCGGGAGCTCGGCGAGTGGTGCCTGAACTCCGGTACCAGTCCGCGGTCATCGGGGCCGTTGCGCTGGCCGTCGTAACGCAGGAAGCGAAGCGGCAAGTGGGGCCACGAAGGATCTGGAACGTGGTGCTGAGCGTGGAGGCGCTGACGCTTGCGTTCGGCCAGCGGTTCTCGGGGGGATATCGAGGCAGCGGCTACGAGGTGCGCCAGCCCTCGGACCGACACTCAACGTTCTATCGCTTCCGGCGGCCTGCGCCCAGAAACTGCAGGAGTGGCCGACGGGTCGTTTCGACCTGATCGTCTGCAGCGGGATGGACGACTAACCCGGGCCGGATGCCCTGCTCGAACTGCGTGACGGTGCGCATGGGGCGACGAAGGACGGTAGCCTGCTGGTGGCTTGCCAATGGCTGCCCATCCTTCAAGTAGCAATGCCTTGGGCGCATGCGCTGGCTAGGATTGTGCCGCGCTGAATCTGCTTCTGGCCGGCAGACGATCACCCTCGAAGTCGCAGGGCTAGGACAACTGATCTCAATCATGGAGGGATAGATGTGGCCTAACCCTTAACAACTCCGTGAGGGCGGCTTACATCGCATCCACAGTGATGCCATGAAGGATCATTGAAGCATGCTGGGACGCAAGTTTGTCCAGCGCAGGTGCATGCGGACTCGAGGTCCCGAACAGCTCGTGGAACAGCACACCCATTACGATCGGAGCCATGATTGAAAAGGCCATGAGATTTGAGTCGCCGGCGCGGACGGTCCCCTTGGCCTGCGCCCGCTCGACAGCGCTTGCCACCAGCCGGATCATGCGAGATGCAACTTCGTCATGCCAGATCCTCGCAAGCTCAGGAAACATTCGGCTCTCCGATAGCACCATTCGCAATGCTGCAGACAAGCGGGCATCGCCACCTGATGAGACCGCTCGCTGGAGGAGCGTCGGGATTAGCTCCTCAATCGACCCGTCGAAGGTCGCCTGTGCCGTCTCAAGGCCTTCCAGATTTGTGGAGATCAACTGGCGCGCTGCGGCTCGAAACAGCTCTTCCTTGGTTTCAAAGTAGAGGTAGATCGTGCCCTTCGCGACTCGTGCGCGCTTCGCGATATCAGAGAGCTTTGCGGCAGCAAAGCCGTTCTCAAGGAAAACATCTACCGCAGCGTCTACAATCTCGGGCGGCCGCGCCTCCTTGCGACGACTCCACTTAGGTTGCATCTCGCTCACGTGCTCAATCTCTTGCCCATGCGGGAATCCCAATAGCGCTGCAGCTCGTCTAGGGACTGCGTTGGCTGTGCCAATCCCACCCAAGTGTCAGGCCGCAGAACGTAGACAGCGTCCTGCTGACGTCCAGCGCGGCCATGTTCTTCGTGCCAGGTAAACTCGCGAAGAGCCATGCCGCGGCTGTCGCACCAGCCCTTTAGTTCAGTACTGGCTGGTCCATAGACATGGACCTGCCAGCCGATTTGCTCTGAGATCGCGTAGTTGTCCTCACCACGCGTCTTCACCCAGGGCAGGCGATCGCCGCCTTCAATCTTTCCAGCCTTGCCCTGGCTCAAGGGGCTATGCGATCTACAGCATCATCATGATCAACGTTGTCTTCCACGTGATCCCGCTGATTCTCGGGGTCGGCTACGGCGCGGGAACGCTAACTGCGATCATCATCTTCATCCCCCTCTGCGCTTGGATGATCTACACATCCTTTGGCGCGGGTCGTATGAGCTATCGAGCACTAGCCCTTTTGGTTGGTGCGGGAGTGTTGTTCCATGCCCTACTCACTATTCCGATGATTCTCCTGCTGCAAGGTGCAATCTCAGAGACGTCCGTAGTCATGATTCAGGTAGCCAACCCCTTTGTGCTGATGGTCATCTTGTCGGCGGCGGAGCGCTCGCGCTTGAGCATGCCGGCAAGGCAGCGTCGGCCAAGTGCCTCTCGCTAGCTCGAGTCTTCTTCGGCGCCTAGTCAGACCTCCCATCCCGTCTCGCTCACGCAGCCGCTTCGGTGACCCCTGGCGGACAAGGCGGAGCAACTTTAATGGTGCCTGTCCCCGCCTGTGTTGAGGCGGGGTAGCAGCTTGCAATGGCGTTAGGGATTCTCGATGGGAGCCAGATCATTTGCCCCTATTGCTCGATGGAGGAGGGGGCTGGCTCGCTCCTATTGAGCCGACGCCTTGCCCGGGCCTTTGTATCTGCTCAGCCAATAGCTGTAAGGCGTGGGTAGCACGCTGGCTGGGAGCTCCTGGCCAAGCGCAATGGCCATTTGGTACGGATAGTGCGGATTGGATAGGTGGGCCCGCCCGATCATCACTAGGTCAACCTGACAGTCCGCTACAACGCGCTCGGCAGTCTGTGGATCATCGATGCACCAACCTGTGGCCACCGGAAGCCCAGTTTCATTAGCAAATCGCTCAGCAAGGGGTGCCAGGAACGCCTGTGTACCCCATGGGACGCGGCCACCAAGAGCACTGAAGCCAATGCTCACGTTGAGCAGATCAAGCCCCAACTCTCGCATTTCTTTGCCAATCTCAATGGAGTCGACCAGTGCTTGGCCATCGCGCGAGTTGTACTCCACAACTCCAAAGCGCGCGGTCAGCGGCAGATGCTCGGGCCAAACCTTACGGACGGCCGCCAATGTCTCCAGCAGGAAGCGTGCTCTGTTCTCCGCACTGCCACCGTAGCGATCCTCCCGCTTGTTGCTGTCGGGGCTGAAGAAGCTCTGCGCCAGATAGCCATGAGCGAAGTGAAGCTCCAGCCATTCAAATCCTGCAGCAAGCGCACGCTTGGCTGCAGCGACGAAATCCGCTTGAACGCGATGAATGTCCTCAACCGTCATCTCGTTGGGAACTCTATCGAGCGAGCCGCCAAAGGCGATCGGCGAGGGACCAAGGATCGCCCATCCTGCGGGATCATCGGCTGCGATGTGGTCATCGCCTTGCCATGGCCGATTTGCACTAGCCTTGCGCCCTGCGTGGCCGATCTGGATGCCAGCTACGGCACCGCCTTGCTTGATGGCAGAAGCGATGGCTGCCATTCCTGGAATTTGCTCATCACCCCACAGGCCAGCACATCCCGGGGTGATGCGTCCTTCCGGAGACACGGCGGTAGCCTCGACAATCACGAGCCCAGCGCCTCCGCGCGCAAGCGCGGCATAGTGGCTGAGATGCCAATCGTTGATACGGCCGTCCTCCGCACTGTACTGGCACATGGGCGGCACCGCGATACGATTCTTAAGAGTGACACCTTTGAGCTCGAATGGGCTAAACAGGGCAGACATAAACGGGGCTTTGGGGAGAGCAAGAGGAGCAAGCACGGGGATTTACTCCGGCTTAGGACGTTGACTTGGCGGCTCGAGCTGCTTCCACCAGGCCGTCCAGCCAATCCTGGTGACCATTGATCATTGGATTCGGCTTGGCCAGACGCAGGGCTTCTGCAGGCTGTCCCTTCTGCGTCTCCTGCGTGAGGATCCGCACTCGGCCACCATCAAGGTCTTCGACAATCCACGCATGATGAACGTCAAGTCGATCGGCAGACCCGGGCTCACCGGCCCAGCCATGCCAAGCGATCCGGCCCGGACCCTCGGAGGTAGGAGCCTCATGCTCGACGCATTGAGCCTCCACGGGAAGCCAAAGGTTTCAAAGTAGAATCGATCCCCGTTTCGCAACAGAGGGCCGGCGCCATCGTGGAAGCGCACATTGGCTGAATTTCCGTAGTAGGTCGGCCACAGACGTGGCTCTTCAAGCAACGGCCAAACATCAGCTGCGGCAAGGCCGAGGACGATCAGCTCATTCGAGACAAAGTTTTCGGTGTAACCAGGAAGGTAGCCTTCCGGCCAACGAATGCCGTTCATTTTCATCATATGCTCCTTAGGGCTAGCGGCGCGGCTCGCCGATGAATCGTTAAAATTACGTTCGCCAGCTTCTAACTTGCAGACCTCTGACTTCTACAGCCGAGACACTTGCTCCGTACCGTCGTGTCTCAGTTTGGCGAGGACTGCCTGGCAGTCGAAAGCTGGCTGAGGGTGTGCGTGGAGCTAGACGTACGCGCCAGCTGAATACGTAAGCTCGTAGCTGTGGCTGTAGATCTCCAGGATGTTGCCCAGCGGATCCTCCATGTAAACCATCCGATAGGGCTTCTCCCCTGGGAAGTACTCTCGAACCGGCATTCGCTGCTTTCCACCAGCTGCCACAATCCGAGCGGCCAGGCCTTCAACGTCCGGATCCTGAATACAGAAGTGGAAGACGCCCGACTTCCAGTACTCGAAGTTGTTCGCGGGACGCTCGGCGTTATTGAACTGGAAGATTTCGACTCCTGGACCGGCCAGAGTTCTGTAGACACTCAGTTGCCGCTCTGCGCGTAGCGCCTTTCAAACTCTACCGGTGACACGCC
>NZ_JAPTFX010000092.1:0-18102 GCF_030985895.1 Stenotrophomonas sp. Sm6012
GCTGCGGGGGCGCCGCCCCGGCAATCACGCCGCTTCGAAGTCCACCAGCACCGCGCCGTCGCCGACCTGGTCGCCGGCCTTGGCGCGGTAGCCCTTCACCGTGCCATCGGCCGGGGCCTGCAGGGTGTGTTCCATCTTCATCGCTTCCAGCACCACCAGCGGCGTACCGCGCTTGACCTCGGTGCCGGCCGCGACCAGCGTGGCCACGATCCTGCCCGGCATCGGTGCCAGCAGGCTGCCGGCATCGGCCGCGGCGTGGTCCGATTCGCCCACCGGGTCATGCAGGGTGAAGCGGTGCTGGCCATCGGCACCGAACAGATGCAGCTGGTCGCCTTCGCGCAGCACCTGCAACGACCAGCGTCGGCCCTCCAGCTGCACGGTCATGCCCCGCGCATTGGCGGTGCCGGTCACCTGCACCGGCGCCGCGTCATCGCACTGCACGCGCCAGCCATCGGCCTGCGCCCACACCTTCAGGGTGTGCCGGCGCTCGCCCTGCTGCAGCGGCAGTAAGCGTGGCGCCGAAGCACCCAGGCGCCAGCCGTCCTGCGCCTGCCACGGCGAATGCGGGTCGCGCGCATCGCAGCTGGCGCCTGCGGTGCAGGTCACGGCGGCCACCGCCGCCAGCATCCACAGCGCATCGCCGGTATCGCCCACGTGACCCAGCGCCGCCTGTTCGCGTTCGATCAGCGCGGTATCCAGCCTGGCGTTCGCGAACGAATCGGTGTTCACCAGCCGGCGCAGGAAGCCGGCATTGGTGGTCACGCCGACCACCTGGCAGTCGGCCAGGGCCTGGCTCATGCGGCGCAGCGCGGCATCGCGGTCCACGTCCCAGACAATCAGCTTGGCGATCATCGGGTCGTAGAACGGGGTGATGCTGTCGCCTTGCTCCACGCC
The DNA here is from genome assembly GCF_030985895.1 of Stenotrophomonas sp. Sm6012. Lineage (NCBI taxonomy): Bacteria > Pseudomonadati > Pseudomonadota > Gammaproteobacteria > Lysobacterales > Lysobacteraceae > Stenotrophomonas > Stenotrophomonas sp. Sm6012. The sequence goes on from NZ_JAPTFX010000092.1 coordinate 895, forward strand.
GGTATCCACGCGCACGTTCGCCGACGGCACCGGCAGGTGCAGGTGGCGCAGGGTGCCGGTGGAGGGCAGGAAGCCGCGGTCCGCATCTTCGGCATACAGGCGCGCTTCGATGGCATGGCCGTGGATGGCCAGCTGGTCCTGGCGCAGCGGCAGCGGCTGGCCAGCGGCCACGCGCAGCTGCCATTCCACCAGGTCGGTGCCGGTGATGTACTCGGTCACCGGGTGTTCGACCTGCAGGCGGGTGTTCATTTCCATGAAGTAGAAATCGCCGTCCGGGCCGGCAATGAACTCCACGGTGCCGGCACCGACGTAGCCCACCGCACGCGCGGCATCGACCGCGGCCTGGCCCATCGCCGCGCGGCGTTCGGTGCTCATGCCTGGGGCCGGGGCTTCTTCCAGCACCTTCTGGTGGCGCCGCTGCACCGAGCAGTCGCGCTCGAACAGGTACACCGCCTCACCGTGGCTGTCGCCGAACACCTGGATCTCGATATGGCGCGGGCGCTCGACGTACTTCTCGACCAGCACGTGGTCGTTGCCGAACGCCGAGGCCGCTTCGCGCTGGCAGCTGGCCAGCGCATCGACGAAGTCCTCGCTGCGTTCGACCTTGCGCATGCCCTTGCCGCCACCGCCGGCGCTGGCCTTGATCAGCACCGGGTAGCCGATGGCATCGGCCTGCGCGCGCAGGAACGCCGGTTCCTGCTGGTCGCCGTGGTAGCCCGGGGTCAGCGGCACGCCGGCCTTGGCCATCAGCGCTTTGGCCGCGCTCTTGTCACCCATCGCGCGGATCGCGCTGGCCGGCGGGCCGATGAAGGTGATGCCGGCCGCTGCGCAGGCATCGGCGAAGTCGGCGTTCTCGGACAGGAAGCCGTAGCCGGGGTGGATCGCCTGAGCGCCAGTCAGGCGCGCGGCGTCGAGAAGGGCATCGCTGCGCAGGTAGCTCTCACGTGCGGCGGCCGGGCCGATGTGGATGGCTTCGTCGGCCAGGCGCACGTGGCGCGCGTTGCGGTCGGCATCGGAATACACCGCCACGGTGGCGATGCCGAGGCGGCGGCAGGTGGCGATGACGCGGCAGGCGATCTCGCCGCGGTTGGCGATCAGGATCTTGCTGAACATGGCGACGGGCTTCATGGGAGCTTGCTCTGTCATGGCACGGGTTACATGCGGAACACGCCGAAGCGCGTCTGCTGAGGGGCGGCGTTGAGGCTGGCCGACAGCGCCAGAGCGAGCACCCGGCGGGTGTCGGCCGGATCGATCACGCCGTCATCCCACAGCCGCGCGCTGGCGTAATAGGGGTGGCCCTGCTGCTCGAACTGCTCGCGGATCGGTGCCTTGAAGGCGTCTTCTTCCGCCGCCGGCCACTGCCCGCCCTTGGCTTCGATGCCATCGCGCTTGACCGTGGCCAGCACGCTGGCGGCCTGTTCGCCGCCCATCACGCCGATGCGCGCGTTCGGCCACATCCACAGGAAGTTGGGCGAATAGGCGCGGCCGCACATGCCGTAGTTGCCGGCGCCGAACGAACCACCAATGACCACGGTGAACTTGGGCACCTTGGCGCAGGCCACCGCCATCACCAGCTTGGCACCGTCCTTGGCGATGCCGCCCTGTTCGTACTTGCGGCCGACCATGAAGCCGGTGATGTTCTGCAGGAATACCAGCGGGATGTTGCGCTGGGTGCACAGTTCGATGAAGTGCGCGCCCTTCAGCGCCGACTCCGAGAACAGGATGCCGTTGTTGGCGATGATGCCGATCGGGTAGCCGTTCAGATGCGCGAAGCCGGTGACCAGCGTGGCACCGTAGCGCGGCTTGAACTCGTCGAAGCGCGAGCCGTCGACCAGGCGCGCGATCACTTCGCGCACGTCGTAAGGCTTGCGGGTGTCGGCCGGAATCACGCCGTACAGCTCGTGTGCCGGCAGCAGCGGTTCCTCGGAAGGCTGCACCGCCATCGCCGGTTCCGGCTTGCGCCAGTTCAGCTGCGCGATGATCGCGCGCACCCGGGCCAGCGCCTGCAGGTCGTTGTCGGCCATGTGGTCGGCCACGCCGGAAATGCGCGTGTGCACATCGGCACCGCCCAGCTCCTCGGCGGTCACCACTTCGCCAGTGGCCGCCTTCACCAGCGGCGGGCCGCCCAGGAAGATCGTGCCCTGTTCGCGCACGATCACCGTCTCATCGCTCATCGCCGGCACATAGGCGCCACCGGCGGTGCAGCTACCCATCACGCAGGCGATCTGCGGAATGCCCTGCGCCGACAGGTTGGCCTGGTTGTAGAAGATGCGGCCGAAATGGTCGCGGTCGGGGAACACCTCGTCCTGCAGCGGCAGGAACGCGCCACCGGAATCGACCAGGTAGATGCACGGCAGGTGGTTCTGCTCGGCGATCTCCTGCGCGCGCAGGTGCTTCTTCACCGTCATCGGGTAGTAGGTGCCGCCCTTGACCGTGGCGTCGTTGGCCACGATCACGCATTCCACGCCACTTACCCGGCCGATGCCGGCCACCACGCCGGCGGCGGGCACAGCGTCTTCATACATGCCGTGCGCGGCCAGCGGCGCGATTTCCAGGAAGGCGCTGCCGGGGTCGAGCAGGGCATCGATGCGGTCGCGCACCAGCAGCTTGCCGCGGGCAGTGTGCTTGGCACGCGCGGCCTCGTTGCCACCCAGCGCGGTGCGGGCGAGGGTGGCATGCAGGTCATCGACCACGGCCTGCATGGCCGTGCGGTTGGCTTCAAACGTTTCGCTGCCCGGTTGCAGCTGGCTGTTCAGGACGGTCATCGCGGTGGCCTTACAGGGTGCGCTGGAACAGTTCGCGGCCGATCAGCATGCGGCGGATCTCCGAGGTGCCGGCGCCGATTTCATACAGCTTGGCGTCGCGCCACAAGCGGCCGGTCGGGTACTCGTTGATGTAGCCGTTACCGCCCAGGATCTGGATCGCCTGGCCGGTCAGCCAGGTAGCCTTCTCGGCGGCGTACAGGATCGCACCGGCCGCGTCCTGGCGGGTGGTACGGCCCTGGTCGCAGGCACGCGCCACGGCGTAGACATAGGCGCGGCAGGCACCCAGGCCCACGTACATGTCGGCGATCTTGGCCTGGATCAGCTGGAAGCTGCCGATCGGCTCGCCGAACTGGTGGCGCTCGTGCACGTACGGCATCACCACGTCCATGGCCGCGGCCATCAGGCCCAGCGGGCCACCGGAGAGGACCACGCGCTCGTAGTCCAGGCCGGACATCAGCACGCGCACGCCACCGCCCACCTGGCCCAGCACATTCTCCTCGGGAATCTCGCAGTCCTGGAACACCAGCTCGCAGGTGGGCGAGGAACGCATGCCCAGCTTGTCCAGCTTCTGCGCGGTGGAGAAGCCCTTCATGCCCTTCTCGACCAGGAACGCGGTGATGCCCTTGGCACCGGCGTCCATGTCGGTCTTGGCATAGACCACCAGCACGTCGGCGTCCGGGCCGTTGGTGATCCACATCTTGTTGCCGTTGAGCACGTAGCGGTCGCCACGCTTGTCGGCGCGCAGCTTCATCGACACTACGTCCGAACCGGCGCCCGGTTCGCTCATCGCCAGCGCGCCGACCAGACTGCCGCTGCACAGGCCGGGCAGGAAACGCTGCTTCTGCTCTTCGCTGCCGTTCTTGCGCAGCTGGTTCACGCACAGGTTGGAGTGCGCGCCGTAGGACAGGCCGATGCCGCCGGAGGCACGCGAGATTTCTTCCATCGCCACCACGTGGGCCAGGTAACCCATGCCGGTGCCGCCGTATTCTTCTTCAACGGTCAGGCCGAGCAGGCCCTGTTCGCCCAGCTTCGGCCACAGGGCCAGCGGGAACTGGTTGGTCGCATCGGCCTCGGCGGCCAGCGGCGCGACCTCGGCGGCGGCAAAATGGGCCACGCTCTGGCGCAGCAGGTCGATATCTTCGCCAAGATCGAAGTTCAGGGATGGCACGTGCATTGCGGTGGCTCCACGGCGGGACTACAGGGAATGGACGCACCCGGCGGGGGAGCGGGCGGCGGTCGGCAGGACCGTCACCCGCACGGGCGATGGACCCCAGCGTAGCGGGGTTCGGGAAAGAAGTGAACACAAATTCAAAAATTGAAACTAGAATCAAAACATGGCCTACAAACGCTCTGCACTGATGGAAGAACGCCTGGCCGGGGCCCGGGAACGGATCCTGCTGGCCACCCGCGAGCTGGTCGCCGCGGGCGGCTGGCGCAACGCCCCGGTAACCGCCGTGGCAGCCCAGGCGGGGGTGTCCACCGGGTTGATCTACCGGCACTTCCCGTCCAAGGCCGACCTGTTCGTGGAGGTGCTCAACGCCGCCGTGGCCCACGAGGTGGCGATCATGGAGCGCATCGCCAGCGGCCCGGAGGTGGCCAGCGAGCGCCTGCGCCTGGCGATCACCGCCTTCGTCCGCCGCGCCCTGGCCGGGCCGGGGCTGGCCCATGCCTTCATCGTCGAACCGGTCGACCCGGACGTGGAAGCCGAGCGCATGCGCGGCCGCCGCGCCTTTGGTGACGTGTTCCTGCGCCTGGTGGAAGAGGGCGTGGCAGCTGGTGAGCTGCCGGTGCAGGACGCGCACGTGGCCGCCGCCTGCCTGGTCGGCGCCTTCACCGAGGCGATGGTCGGCCCGACCGCACCCAGCCGCGAAGCGCACCGCGACGAGGACGCACTGGTGGATGCGATCTGCAGCTTCTGCCTGCGCGCGATCGGCGCCCGGTAATCCGGTAGAGCCGGCCGCTGGCCGGCTTCTGTACGATCCATCCGGCGGGATGGCGATGTCGGCCAGCGGCCGGCGCGACCGGGCAGGCATGCTGCGCCGCACCAGCCCTGAAGCCTGTTGTCGCACGCGAAGCGCGTTCTATACTCGGTCCATCACGCAGTCGCTCAGCCGTGGTCCAACGACTATCAGCCAGGGGTAACGAAGAGTGCGGAATTACGATCTGGAGTTCCTGAAACGCTTCTCCATGGTGATCGCGCTGCTGGCGACCATCACCCTCGGCCTCATTCTCCTTGCTGCCTACATCCACACCCGGATTCCGCCGGAGGTGTCGCCGACCGCGGCCAAGCGCACCGAGCAGCGCATTTCGCCCACCGGCGCGGTCTATGCCGGCAGCACCGGCGCCGCCGCGCAGGCCGCTGCCAAGGCCGCCGCGCTGGCCAAGGCCGCCTCGCAGGTGGCCTATGGCGGCACCAAGGACGGCAAGGTCATCTTCGACAACCTGTGCACCGCCTGCCACACCACCGGCGTGGGCATGGCACCGACACTGGACCACTCGCACTGGGACAAGCGCATCGCGCAGGGCAAGGACACCCTCTACAAGCACGCCATCGAGGGCTACACCGGCCCGGACGGCGGCATCATGCCGCCCAAGGGCGGCAACCCGGCGCTGACCGAGGAACAGATCCACGCCACCGTGGACTGGATGCTGGGCAACCTGAAGTAACCGGTAGTGCCGGCCGCTGGCCGGCCACCACGCATCGCATGAAGGTCATGGGGTTGCCGGCCAGCGGCCGGCGCTACCCGGTTTTGCCCACCCGGGCCAAAACCCCGCTGCGCAAGCAGGGTTTCGCATTTCAGGGTTAGTCTGTGCGCCCTCTTCCCTGGAATCGCCCGTCGATGCGCCGCCGCTCCCTTGCCCTTGCACTGACCCTGCTGCTGCCGGCCAGCGCCTTCGCCCAGGCCCTGCCGCAGGCTGCACCGGCCCCGGCAACGCCTGCCGCGCGCAGCAGCGCCACCGTGGTGCTGACTGCGGCCCCGGCCGACTGGCGCGCGCTGGAGGGACAGCGGGTGCGTATCGCCGCGCCGCTGACCCTGGCTGGTACCGACGGCCTGGAGCGCTTCGGCCAACTCACCGTGGCCTTCGACGGCCGCCTCTGGCAGCCAACCGAAGTGGCCGCGCCGGGTACCGCCGGCTACGAGCAGGTGATGGCCGACAACCAGCGTCGTCGCCTGCTGCTGGACGATGGCAGCTACGCCCGCGACCCGGCCAGTGTGGCCTACCTGCCGGGCAACCCGGTGCTGCGTACCGGCATGCAGCTGCGCAACGTCGAAGGCATCGTGCGGGTGGATGCGCAGGGCCGGCCCCGCCTCCAGGTCGAAGGCGTGCTGAAGCTGCCGGAACTGAAGCGCCCGGCGGTGCCGACGGTGCCGGGCAGCCTGCACGTGGCCGCCTTCAACCTGGAGAATTTCTTCAACGGTGACGGCCAGGGCGGCGGCTTCCCGACCCTGCGCGGTGCGCGCACGCTGGACGAGCACAAGGCACAGGTGGCCAAGCTGGTGACCACGGTCAACGCGCTCGGTGCCGATGTTGCCGCGTTGATGGAGCTGGAGAACGACGGTTACGGTCCGCAGTCGGCCATCGCCGAACTGGTCGATGCGCTCAACCGCGACCGCGGCGCGCAGGGCGACTGGCGTTTCGTCGATGCCGGCAACGGCCCCGGCGACAACCCGATCCGGGTCGGCATCATCTACCGCAGCACGCGCCTGCAGCCGGTCGGAAAGCCGGCCACGCTGACCGGCGGCCCGTTCGTCGAGCACAGTCGCGTACCGCTGGCGCAGGCGTTCCAGGGCAAGCACGGCGCGCCGTTCGTGGTGGTGGCCAACCACTTCAAGTCGAAGGGCTGCCGCGATGCCGCCGGCGCCGACGCCGACCACAACGACAACCAGGGATGCTGGAACGCCACCCGCGTGACCTCGGCGCAGCAGCTGCACGCCTGGCTGCAGACCGACCCGACCGGCACCGGTGCCAGGGACGCGGTACTGCTGGGCGATTTCAATGCCTACGCCATGGAAGATCCGATCCGCACCCTGCATGACCTGGGCTGGCAGGACGCGTTCAAGGTTGCCAAGGTCGAGCATCCCTACAGCTACGTCTACAACGGCTACACCGGCCGCCTCGACCACGCGCTGCTGAACCCGGGCATGGCCAAGCGCCTGCGTGGCGCCGCCGAATGGCACAGCAACGCCGACGAGCAGGACGCCAGCGGCTACCAGGGCCGCAACGTGCAGGGCCCGTGGCGCAGCTCCGACCACGACCCGCTGCTGCTGGGCTTCGATAAATAACCCAGCGGTTGGGCATCCGCTTGGGTGTGGGCGCGTACATGGGGGGCGGCACTGATCCTGCTGTTGCTTTTGACCTTTCAGTCCGCCTTCAAACGAGCCGAGCATCGCAGGTGAATCAGGGGCGAAGAGGCGCCGATGTCTGAGCGTAGCGAGTTCGGCGCCGTCCCCTGGTTCACCGAGAAGCGCAGGGTACCGGTGCACAGCACCGGCTCGCGGCTGGCGGCGCGTTTCTTTTGGTTACTTTTCTTTTCGCGCGAAAAGAAAAGTGACATCCCACCGCGGGCGCGGAAATGGCCCGCCGCAACCAACGCTCACCCCCAGGCAATCAACCCGATCGCCAGCACCGCCAGCGCCAGGCCGGCGCGGTTCCACTTCGTGGTGGCCTCGCCGAAGGCGAACACACCCACCAGTGCACCCAGCACCACCACGCCGATGTTCATGCCGGCGAACACGGTGGCCGGGCTTTCAGGCATGGCTTGGTGCGCATGTACATAGAAAAGAATGTTGCCGCCGTTGAGCAGGCCCAGCAGCGCGCCGGCGCCGAGGTTGCGCCAGGCCAGCCGGTTGCGGCCACTGACATGCCGCCACAGCTGCAATGCCAGCATCAGCACGAAGGCCACGCTGAAGCTGGCCAGCACTGCCGCCATCGACGGCGTACCGGACAACGCGACCTGCTTGAGCAGCACGTCCACCACCGCGAACCCGGCCCACACCCCCAGCAGCCAGCCCCAGCCGCCGGGTGAGGCGGCCACTGCCGGGCCGCGCGGGCGCAGGCTGATCGCCACCATCGCCAGCAGGCCCAGGCCGAGGCCGGCCAGCTTCCACGGCGTCGCGGTCTGGCCGAAGAACAGGAACGCGGCGGCCAATGACAGCAGCAACGACAGCCGTTGCGCCACGTCGCTGCGGACGATGCCGGCCACCGCCACCGCGCGGCCCAGCACCAGGAAGATCGACGGCAGCACCACCGCCAGCGCCAGCAGCGAGAGCCACGGCGCATGCGGCGCGCGCAGTGCATCCAGCGGCGGCTGCAGCACCACGGCGGTGAGCGTTGCCGCCACCAGGTAGTTCCAGGTGACCATCTGCGCGACATCCAGCTGGCGGCGTGCGGCCACCTTCAACAACACCGAAACCAGCACGCTGCAGATCACGGCCAAGGACAGGTAGAGCATGGGGCGGGCACAGGGCAGGGGCGAGGGACGGTATCATGTTGCCATGCACAAGCCCTCGTTCCCCGTCGCCCCCGGCGAAACCGCCTGCCTCGAACTGGACGGCCCGGCCGGCCCGCTGGAAGTGGTCGTCGACCTGCCCAAGGCCGACGTGCCGGTGCAGCCGATCGTCGCCATCGTCTGCCATCCGCTGTCCACCGAGGGCGGCACGCTGCACAACAAGGTGGTCACCATGACCGCCAACACCCTGCGCGAGCTGGGCATCACCACGGTGCGCTTCAACTTCCGCAGCGTCGGCGCGTCGGCTGGCGAGTTCGACCACGGCGTGGGCGAGCAGGACGACCTGAAGGCGGTCGCCGCCTGGGTGCGCAGCCAGCGCCCCGATGACCGCCTGTGGCTGGCCGGTTTCAGCTTCGGCGCATTCGTGTCGCTGAAGGCGACCGCCGAGCTGCAGCCCGAAGCGCTGATTTCGATCGCGCCGCCGGCCGGTCGCTGGGACTTCGGTGGCATCGCACCGCCGGCGCGCTGGCTGGTGATCCAGGGCGAGCAGGACGAGATCGTCGACCCGCAGGCGGTCTACCAGTGGCTGGCGTCGCTGGATCTCCCGCACGAACTGGTGCGCATGCCCGAGACCAGCCATTTCTTCCACCGCAAGCTGATCGACCTGCGCGGCGCGCTGACCCACGGCGTCAAGCACTGGCTGGGCGCGGCGGCATGAGTGCAACCGAGTTGACCCCGTCGCAGCGGTACGCCGAAGGGGTCGCCCGTGGTGACTGGCAGAACGACCCGGCCCAGCACGCCGCGCTGGCCGAGCTGGACCGCATCCACCTGGGCCTGGTCGACAGCGCCGAAGACGGCTGGCTGGACCGGCTGTCCTCGTTCTGGAAGAAGCCCGAGCCGGTCAAGGGCCTGTACTTCTGGGGCGGCGTCGGCCGTGGCAAGACCTTCCTGGTCGACCTGTTCTACGACGGGCTGCCGATCAAGCAGAAGTACCGCACCCACTTCCACCGCTTCATGCGCAGCGTCCACGAGCGCCTGCGCGAGCACCAGGGCCAGAGTGACCCATTGGCGAAGATCGCCCAGGAATGGCGCAGCAACCTGCGCGTGCTGGTGCTGGATGAATTCTTCGTCACCGACATCGGCGATGCCATGCTGCTGGCGCGGTTGCTGGAACGCCTGTTTGCCGAGGGCGTGACCCTGGTCACCACCTCCAACACGGCGGTGGAGAACCTGTACCTCAACGGCCTGCAGCGCGAGAGCTTCCTACCGGCCATCGGCCTGCTGCAGCGCTTCTGCGTGGAGCTGTACGCCGAGGGCACCGAGGACTACCGCATGCGCGCGCTGACCCGGTCGCCGGTGTACCGCGCGCCGCTGGCGGCCGACAGCGATGACTGGCTGGCCACGCGCTGGAACGAACTGAGCGGCGGGCAGCCGGCCAAGCCCGGCAACATCGAGATCGAGGGCCGCAAGATCCCGGTGCGCGGCCGCGGCAAGAGCATCGCCTGGTTCGATTTCGCTGCACTCTGCGAAGGCCCGCGCGGACCGTCGGACTACATCGAGATCGCGCACGAGTTCAACACCGTGCTGCTGGGCGGCATCCCCGCCTTCGATCGCCTGAACGAAGATGCGGCGCGGCGCTTCGTCAACCTGATCGACGAGCTGTACGACCGCCACGTCAACCTGGTCTGCACCGCCAGCACTTCGCCGATCGAGCTGTATACCGGCCAGCGCCTGCAGGGCGCGTTCGAGCGCACCGCCTCGCGCCTGATCGAAATGCAGAGCGCCGAATACCTGGGTACCCCGCACCGGGCGTGAGGGTGGTTTGCGGGTGAATGCGTTGCCGGCCAGCGGCCGGCCCGACCACGCCAGGCGTCTACCGGGTCGGCGCCACGGCGTTGTCACGCGGCCGCTCATCCGGCCCGGCCGATACATGCAGGCCGGAGCCGTTGCCGTGTTCCACCCGTAGGCTTTCGCCACGCTCCAGCAGCCGCAGTGGCTGGCCCTGGTAGCGCACCTCCAGCGCGTCGTGGGCCGCTGCCAGCGACTGCACCAGCGGGCACAGCGCCATCGCCTTGGCCTCCAGCTGCTGGCTGCGCGCTTCCATGCGTCGGTCGACTTCCGCGTCCAGGCGGTCGGCACGGCGCTCCATGGCGCCGGCGCGGCCGGTGAACACCTGCCACAGCACGCTGCGGGTCATCGACGCGGCCATGGTTTCGGCCATCTGGTCGATGTGTGCGTCGAAGCCGTCGCCGAAGGTTTCCTGTTCCCAATAGCCACGGCCCAGGCTGGCGTCGATCCAGCGCTGCGTCTCCTCGCGCATCGCGCGCATCTGGCGGTTGCGGGACTTGCCGGTGATGGCCTCGAAGGCGGCGTCCAGCGCATCGAAGGTGACCCCGGAGACCTCGTGGGCCAGTGCGGTGGCCGCCGGCATCAACTGGCGGGCGCCAGCCTCCATCTGCCGCAGCCGGGCCGCGTCGGCGGCGCTGACCGTCACCATCGTGCCGTCCAGGCTCAGTTCGCCATCGTGGAACACCACCTCATGCGGGGCCTGCGGGCCATGCCGCAGCCAGATGCCGCCGCTGTCCACCAGCACGTCGTAGTCGGTGTGGATGCCGCACTGGTCTGACCGCAGGACCGGCCCCTCGGCGGCCAGCGCCGGAGGAATGAACAGCGCGGCCAGCAGGGCCAGGGCGTTCAGGCGCAGGTGCATCGGACGGTCCTTTTCCAGAAGCGAGCGGCCAGCATCCGCTGCCAGCGCGCGGGCGTCACCGGCCGGAAGTCACCCGTCCACCGCATTCCCACCGGCTGCCCACCACCTATCCACAGGGTTGTCCCTAGCCAGCTTCATCACTGTCATGTGAAGCTGTCATTGTTCCGTTTCCGCGCGGCGTTGTACCACCGCGATGACGCGTTTCGGGCTTGACTGCGCAGCCCGATCCGGCAGGTCTGAAGCGTCCCGATGAGGCGCTGATGGCACGATCCTTGCGGCGCAAGGGATTGCCGAATTTCACTACATTTGGCGTTGACGGCCCCCATTACCCCCACTATCTTGTGGCCGTCGGTCGCAGCAACCCCAATTCCAGGGGGCAGCAGCACCCATCCGCGATCGTCAACGGCAGTGGCAGGCGCAGGGTCTCATCCCCTGCGACGCCGTCCTGCCATCCTGGGCTGTCATGTCCCGGGCTGCGTCACCCGATGCATCGAGCACCCCCAATCACGCCAAGAGGACACACGCCGTGAGCACCGAATCCAGCGCCACCATCGAGAAGGAAAGCGAATTCCTGTTGACGTCGCCGCCGACGGCCAACGCGATGAGTGTGACCAAGCGCAACGGGACCACCGAACTGGTGGATCTGAACAAGATCGTGCGCGCGGTGCAGCGTTCCTCCGAAGGCCTGCACGCCGTCGATCCGATGCGCGTGGCCACCCGCACCATTTCCGGCCTGTACAACGGCGCCACCACCCGCGAGCTGGACGAACTGTCCATCCGCACCGCCGCCCTGCTGATCGGTGAAGAGCCCGAGTACGGCCGCCTGGCCGCGCGCCTGCTGGCCAACTACATCGCCAAGGAAGTCTCGGGCCAGGAAATCTACGCCTTCTCGCAGTCGGTCAGCCGTGGCCATGAAGTCGGCCTGATCAACGACCGCCTGCTGAACTTCGTGCAGACCAATGCACGCAAGCTCAACGACGCCATCGATGGTGCGCTGGACCTGAACTTCGATTACTTCGGCCTGCGCACCCTGTACGACCGCTACCTGCTGCGCCACCCGCACACCCGCAAGGTGATCGAGACCCCGCAGCAGTTCTTCCTGCGCATCGCCAGCGCGCTGAGCGAGGACGTGTCCGAGACCCTGGCGCTGTACAAGCGCATGGGCAACCTGGACTACCTGCCGTCCAGCCCGACCCTGTTCAACTCCGGCACCACCCACGAGCAGCTGTCCTCGTGCTTCCTGCTGGACTCGCCGCAGGACTCGCTGGAGTCGATCTATTCCAAGTACGGCGACATCGCCCAGCTGTCGAAGTTCTCCGGCGGCATCGGCGTCAGCTACACCCGCGTGCGTTCGCGTGGTTCGCTGATCAAGTCGACCAACGGCCACTCCAACGGCATCGTGCCGTGGCTGAAGACCATGGATTCGTCGGTGGCCGCGGTGAACCAGGGCGGTAAGCGCAAGGGTGCGGCCTGCGTCTACCTGGAAACCTGGCACGCCGACGTCGAGGACTTCCTCGAGCTGCGTGACAACACCGGTGACGAAGCCCGCCGTGCGCACAACCTGAACCTGGCCAACTGGGTGCCGGACCTGTTCATGAAGCGCGTCGAGGCGGACCAGGAATGGTCGCTGTTCGATCCGCGCGTGGTGCCGGAGTTCACCGACCTGTTCGGCGAAGCTTTCGAAGCGGCCTACCTGCAGGCCGAAGCCCAGGGCAAGGCCAACCGCACCATCTCCGCGCGCAAGCTGTACGCCCGCATGATGCGTACGCTGGCCGAGACCGGCAACGGCTGGATGACCTTCAAGGACAAGTGCAACCGCGCCAGCAACCAGACCCTGCGCCCGGGCAACGTGATCCACCTGTCCAACCTGTGCACCGAAATCCTGGAAGTCACTTCCAACGATGAAACCGCCGTGTGCAACCTGGGTTCGATCAACCTGGGCAACCACTTCGACGAGCACAACGAGTTCGACTTCGAGAAGCTGGCCGAGACCGTGCGCCTGGCCGTGCGCCAGCTCGACCGCGTCATCGACCTGAACTTCTACCCGATCGAAACCGCCCGCCGCGCCAACCTGCGCTGGCGTCCGGTCGGCCTGGGCTGCATGGGCCTGCAGGACGTGTTCTTCCGCAAGCGCCTGCCGTTCGACAGCGCCGAAGCCCGCGCCCTGTCGAAGAAGATCGCCGAAGCGATCTACTTCCACGCGCTGGAAACCTCCTGCGAGCTGGCCCAGGAACGCGGCAAGCACCCGTCGTTCAACGACACCCGTGCCGCCAGCGGCGAACTGCAGTTCGACGCCTGGAACGTGGTGCCGGAAGACACCGCACGCTGGGATGCCCTGCGTGAGCGCATCAAGGAACACGGCCTGCGCAACTCGCTGATGATCGCGATTGCCCCGACCGCGACCATTGCTTCGATCGCCGGCTGCTACGAGTGCGTCGAGCCGCAGGTGTCCAACCTGTTCAAGCGCGAGACCCTGTCCGGTGACTTCCTGCAGGTCAACCGCTACCTGGTGAACGAGCTGAAGAAGCTGGGCCTGTGGACCGCCGACATGCGCGATGCGATCAAGCTGGCCGAAGGCTCCATCGCCGGCGTGGCGCAGATTCCGGAAACGCTGCGCGAGGTCTACCGCACCGCGTGGGAACTGCCGATGCGTTCGCTGATCGACATGGCCGCCGAGCGTGGCGCCTTCATCGACCAGTCGGCCTCGCTCAACCTGTTCATGGAAAGCCCGAACATCGGCGCGATGTCCTCCATGTACATGTACGCCTGGAAGCAGGGCATCAAGACCACCTACTACCTGCGTTCGCGCCCGGCCACCAAGATCGCCAAGACCACGGTGAGCAGCGCGGCCCCCGCCAAGGTGTTCAGCCCGGACGAAGCCATCGCCTGCTCGCTGGAAAACCCGGAAGCCTGCGAGGCCTGCCAGTAAGAGCGGCACCGCCGCGCGGTAGTGCCGGCCGCGGGGCGGCGCCCCCCAACCCCGGCCAACGATCATCACCCACGGTAGCGCCGGGCCATGCCCGGCGGCTCACCCAGGAATTCAAGGAAACACCCATGGCCGACAAGCCCAAGCAGATGCTGCTCGATCCCGGTTTTGAACTGACCCTGCGCCCGATGCGCTACCCGCAGTTCTATGACATGTACCGGAACGCGATCAAGAACACCTGGACGGTGGAAGAGATCAACTTCCAGATCGACATCACCGACCTGCACAGCAAGATGTCGCCGGGTGAGCGCCACCTGATCCACCGCCTGGTCGCGTTCTTTGCCACCGGCGATTCGATCGTGTCCAACAACCTGGTGCTGAACCTGTACCAGCACCTCAATGCGCCGGAAGCGCGCATGTACCTGTCGCGCCAGCTGTATGAAGAAGCGCTGCACGTGCAGTTCTACCTGACCCTGCTCGACAACTATCTGCCGGACCCGGAAGAGCGCGTCAAAGCGTTCGCCGCGGTGGAGAACATCGACTCGATCAAGAAGAAGGCCGATTTCTGCTTCAAGTGGATCGACTCGATCCAGGACCTGAAGCGCATCGAGACGCGTGCCGAGCGCCGCCAGTTCCTGCTCAACCAGATCTGCTTCGCTGCGTGCATCGAAGGACTGTTCTTCTTCGCTGCGTTCGCCTACGTGTACTACTTCCGTTCGCGCGGCCTGCTGCCGGGCCTGGCCTCGGGCACCAACTGGGTGTTCCGCGACGAGAGCGCGCACATGGAGTTCGCGTTCGAGTCGGTGCGCGTGGTGCGCGAGGAAGAGCCGGACCTGTTCGACGAAGAGATGAAGCAGCAGGTCTACGACATGCTGGCCGAAGCCATCGAGTGCGAAGTGCAGTTCGCCGAGGACGTGCTGTCCGGCGGCGTGGCTGGCATTTCCACCCGCGACATGCGCCAGTACCTGCAGCACTGTGCCGACCAGCACTTCGCCAAGCTGGGCATGGAAAAGAAGTACAACGTGCGCAATCCGCTGCCGTTCATGGAACTGCAGGACGTACAGGAGCTGACCAACTTCTTCGAACGCCGCGTCTCGGCCTACCAGGTCGGCGTGCAGGGCGAAGTCGCCTTCGACATGAACTTCTGATCGAACCGGTCAGGCCTGTCGCAACAAAAAACCCCGGCCAACGCCGGGGTTTTTTGTTTCTGCAGCGTCGAGCCATGCTCGACTGCTGTTCTCGACCCTGCAATCAGCGCCGCCCCTCCACCGCCATGCGCACCGCCAGCCCGGCCAGCACGGTGCCCATCAGCCAGCGCTGTACCGCCTGCCAGGTCGGGCGCGCGGCCAGGAAGCCGGCAATGCTGCCGGCCATCACCGCGATCACCGCGTTGACGCTGACGCTGACCGCGATCTGGGTGAAGCCCAGCACCAGTGACTGCACCAGCACGCTGCCATGCCCTTCCGGGTGCAGGAACTGCGGCAGCAGGGACAGGTACATCACCGCGATCTTCGGGTTCAGCAGGTTGGTCAGAAAGCCCATCGCGAACAGCCTGCGTGGGCCGTCCGGCGGCAGCTCGCGCACCGCGAACGGCGAGCGGCCGCCCGGCTTGAGCGCCTGCCAGGCCAGGTACAGCAGGTACAGCGCGCCACCGATGCGCAGCGCGTCATAGGCCAGCGGCACGGTCATCAGCAGGGCGGTGATGCCCAGCGCTGCGCACAGCATGTAGAACACGAAGCCCAGCGCCACCCCGCCCAGCGAGATCAGGCCGGCGCGGCGGCCCTGGCAGATCGAGCGCGAAACCAGGTAGATCATGTTCGGCCCGGGCGTGAGCACCATGCCCAGCGAGATGAGGGCGAAGGCCAGCAGATCGGAGGTCGCGGGCATGGGCGGTCCTGGCAGGGGGCGTGGCGCAGTGTAGCGCCGCCTGCACGGGGCCTGGCTTAAAATCGCGGCACCCCACAGCGAAGCACCGCCCATGACCCCGATCCCCGAGACCGTGCCGCCCACCGAAGTGCGCATGGCCGAAATCGTCTTCCCCAACCACACCAACCATCTGGGCACCCTGTTCGGTGGCCAGGCGCTGGCGTGGATGGACAAGGCCGCCTTCCTGGCCGCCGCCCGCTACTCGCGCCGCACCGTAGTGACCGCGCGCAGCGACCAGGTCGACTTCAAGCTGCCGATCCGCATCGGCCAGATGGTGGAGACCATCGGCCGCATCGTCGAAGTGGGCCGCAGCTCGATGAAGGTCGAGGTCGAACTGGTGGCCGAAGACCTGCACAGCGGCGAGCGCAAGCTGTGCACGCGCGGTCACTTCGTGATGATCGCGCTGGACGAGGAAGGCCACCCGATCGCGGTGCCGCCGCTGCCGGCGGCCTGACCCCGCCGGCTGAACCGGCGCTTGCGGGGGCGCATGCGCGCCCCCATCTGGCAGCCATGACCCTGCCGCTGACCGACTTCATCGACCGCGCCCAGCGCTTGTTCGTGCTGACCGGCGCCGGTTGCAGCACCGCCTCGGGCATTCCCGATTACCGCGATAGCGACGGCCAGTGGAAACGCACGCCGCCTGTGACCTACCAGGCCTTCATGGGCGAGGCGGCCACCCGGCAGCGCTACTGGGCACGCAGCCTGCTGGGCTGGCCGCGTTTCGGCCTGGCCCGGCCCAACGGCACCCACCAGGCACTGGCCGCGCTGGAAAGCCGCGGCAAGCTGCAGGTGTTGCTTACCCAGAACGTGGATGGCCTGCACCAGCGCGCCGGCAGCCAGAATGTGATCGACCTGCACGGCCGGCTGGATCTGGTGCGCTGCATGGGCTGCGAGCGCCGCAGCGGGCGCGAGGAGTTCCAGCAGCGCCTGCGCGAGGCCAACCCCGGCTGGGACGCGCTCGAGGCCGGCATCGCGCCCGATGGCGACGCCGATCTGGAAACGGATTTCTCCGCCTTCGTGGTGCCGGACTGCCCGCACTGTGGCGGCCTGCTGAAGCCGGACGTGGTGTTCTTCGGCGAAAACGTGCCGCGCGAGCGCGTGGCCGCCGTGCACGAGCACCTGCAGCAGGCCGATGCGGTGCTGGTGGTCGGCTCGTCGCTGATGGTCTATTCCGGCTTCCGCTTCGTGCAGGCCGCGGCCAGGGCGGGATTGCCGGTGGCGGCGCTGAACCGTGGCCGCACCCGCGCCGACGGCCTGCTTCAGTTCAAGGACGAGCGCGATTGCGCAGAGGCGCTGGCCGCGTGGGCGTCACCCTGAACCGAGCACACGTTCGGCTGCGCGCCCATCGCGAAACAGCGATCCATCCAGACGGTTGATTCGCAGGCCGTGCGGCGCTGCAATACGTCCCCCCATCCGCCTGTCCCCCCGC
>NZ_JAPTFX010000093.1:0-17831 GCF_030985895.1 Stenotrophomonas sp. Sm6012
GCCGATGCGCAACGCGCATCGGCTCGTGACCGGCGGAACGTTTCTTTTGGTTACTTTTCTTTGCGTACAAAGAAAAGTGACGCCCATGAACGATGAAGCACCTTCAGCACGTGCCACGCGCAAAACGTCGACGCCCTCAGCCCTTCTGGCTCACCGCCACGCTGCCCAGAATCAACGCACCGGCAATCAACATCTGCACCGTCACCGCTTCCCCCAGGAACAGCCACGCGAACGCAGCGCCGAACAGCGGAATCAGATAGGTCACCGTCGATGCGCGCGACGGGCCGATGCGACCGATCAGGCGGTAGAACATCAGGAACGCCAGGCCGGTACACGCCACGCCCAGCGCGATCGCCGCACCCCACGCCTTGAGCGGAATCGCCGCCTGTGGCCAGTGGCTCACCGCCATTGGCAGCATCCACAGCGAGGCGCACGACAACGTCGCCGCAGCAGCGGCCGCCGACGGCAGGCCGGTCATGTGCCGCTTCACCAGGTTTACGCCGAGGCCATACAACAGCGACGCCGCAGCGCCGGCGATCACCGCGGTGCCGATGCTCAGGCCGGACACCTTGGCCGTGGCCAGCACCACCACGCCGGCAAAACCAACCAGCAGCGCGCCGGCACGGCGCATGCCGATCTTCTCGCCGAAGAACAGGAAGGCGATCAGCGCGGCGAACAGCACCGTCATCGCATTGCAGATCGCGCCGATCGCAGCCGGCGCCTGCTCGGCGGCATAGGCGAACAGCACGAACGGCAGCGCCGAATTGATCAGGCCGATCGGTGCCAGCCACAGCCAGCGCCGCGGCGGGAACTGCGCGCGTGCACGCCAAAGGAAAGGCAACAGCACCAGAGCGCCCAGCACCAGCCGCACCTCGACCAGCGCGAACGGGCCGAACGACGGCACCGCCACCCGCATGAACAGGAACGAGCAACCCCAGATGGCGCCCAGCAGGGTCAATTCCAGCGGTGTGCGCCAGTCGCGCTCGGCCGCCTGTGGGACCGCATTCATGCCCTGCCTCCGTCCATCGCCGGTTCCTCGCCAAGGCACACAGGATCGGGCGAAGACGCCCGCCACACAAGCGCGTAGTATCGCTGCCAGCCACAAATATGGTTTGAGGCTGGACATGCAGCTACGCCCTTCCCTGCTCCCCGCACTGGCCGTGTTCGCGGTCGCCGCTCGCCACCAGAACTTCGCCCAGGCCGCGCAGGAACTGCACCTGACCGCCAGCGCGGTCAGCCACCACGTGCGCCGCCTGGAAGAAGTGCTGGAGACCCGGCTCTTCCTGCGCCACGCCCGAGGCGTGCGCCTGACTGCAGAAGGCCGGCAGCTGGCCGACGCGGCCAGTGCCGCGTTCACCGACGTCGCAGCGGTCGCCCACCATCTGCACCCGGATGCCGACAGCGTGCCACTGCGGATCACCACCCTGCGTTCGCTGTCCTACTGCTGGCTGCTGCCCCGGCTGCCACGCTTCACCCAGGCCCATCCGCACATCCGCATCGAGCTGCACACCGGCAGCGGGCTGGATCGCTACGACGACAACGGCCCGGAAGTCGGCATCCGCTATGGGCTGGGCCAGTGGCCCGGCCTGCGCGCGCAGCACCTGATGGACGACTACCTGTTCCCGGTGGCGTCACCGGCGCTGGCCGGCGTTGAATCGCTGGCCGATCCGGCACGCATCGCCGACCTGCCGCTGCTGACCGATCTGTCACCACAGGGTTGGCGCGACTGGTTCCGCCATGCCGGCGTGCGCCCGCCCTCGCCGCTGCCGCCGATGCATACCTTCGCCGACAGTACCGATGCGATGCGCGCCGCGGTGTACGGCATGGGCGCGGTGCTGGCGCGCACCCACATCGCCCAGCCCTACCTGCAGCGCTACGAGGTCGTACGCCTGCCCGGCCCGGCGCTGAAGGCGCGCTACGCGTATCACGTGGTGCATGCCGAAGGGCAACCACCGAGCCAGGCCGCGCGCCTGTTCATCGATTGGCTGCTGGAGCAGGCGCAGGACGAACGCACGCCGATACCCGCGCTGCCGGACAGCCTGCTGGGGCGCCCGGCCACGCGCGACTGACTGCGCCCTCACCCGTTCTTTGCTTCGCGCTGGCTAGGCTGCTGACGAACCCCACAACGTACCCATGCCATGGCCATGCTGCGACTGCGCATCACCGGAACCGAAGACGACGCCCGCGCCATCAGCGACCTGCTGCTCGGCCTTGAGGGCATCGAACACGTAGAGGAAACCGACGACCTGATGCCGCACATGGACGACGACGATTCCAGCTCGGCCGGACTGTCCGATGACATCGGCCCGGGCATCCACGAACTGGAAGTGGAAGTCGGCAACGAGAGCACCGCGCAGAAAGTACGCGACGCGGTGCAGGAACTGGCACTCGAGCTGGACGTGTTCGTCGAATACGAAACCGACGAAGGCTGACACTGGCAGTGCCGGCAAAGGGCCGGCACGCCACGGTCGGGTCAGGGAGTGGGCGGCAGCTTGCGGCGACGACGACGGCGCAACCACGCACGCACGCCCCAGGCGGCGATCAATGCCAGCACGCCCACCGGCAACAACGCGGCGGCGGCACGGATCAGGAACGCAACGCTGATGCTGAGGATGCTGCCCGACTCGCTCAGGGCCTCGCCGATCTCACTGCGGCTGCGCTGGCCGGAGGTGGTGTCGAAATGGAGCGTCACCAGCTGGGTATCGATGCGGCGGCGCTGCTGTGCGGCATCCTTGTTGGCCTGCTCGACGCCGGCCTCGATCTCCGACAGGCGCGTGGTGATCGCCATCAGGTCCTCGACCTTCAGATCCTTGCGGTCCTGGTAGGACAGCAGCCGCGCATGCTCCTTCTCCAGCCGCGCCCTGGTCAGCGCGGTGTCGGCCACCTGCTGCGCGAGGTCCTCGGCGCGCGTACTGCGCGACTGCAGCGTGCCGCCCTCGCCGGCCATGGCGATCAACGGCTCGGTCCCCTTGGGCGCGATACGCACCTTGACCTCGCCACTGGGCTGCTCGCCACTGCGCTGGTCGACCTGCAGCACCGCGCAGTCGCCGAACGTCGCGCTCTGGCAGGCCTGTGCGATCTGCCGGATGCGTGGCGCAATCTGCGCCGCGTCCAGCTGTACCTGCACGTCATGCTCGTAGGCAAGGAACGCGCCTTCCGGTGAAGCAACGGCGGCGTCGGCCGCACTGGCGCCTGCTTCCGCGGCCCGCTGGCCACTCTGGGCGCAGGCAGCCAGCGCCAGCAGCAGCACCGGCATCGCCGCGGCCCGCGTCCACGCATGCAGCGGGCTCAAAGCGCAGCTCCGTCATAGGACATCACCGCCAGCGTGGCCAGGTCCACCTGCGGCACGCAGCGCACGTTCACCGCCACCATCGGCGCGCCGGTACGCGGATCCACCGCTTCGCTGTAGGGCGCGATGCCGCATTCACGGCAATGGTGGTGGTCGATGTGCGCCTTGTTGAAGTGGTAGGTGGCCACGTCGGCCGGGTCGGTGGTCAGCTGGAACGCCTCGCGCGGGGCGAACCACAGCAGGCCGCCGCGGCGCCGGCACATCGAGCAGTTGCAGTCGATGACATCGCTGATCGGCGTTTCGGCCTGCACGGTGAATGCGATCCTGCCGCAATGGCAGCTTCCCTGGTATTCCATGTCCTGCGCTCCGCTGGAGAGTCCTTGTCGGCGCCCATGGTAATCCTATGGCACGGGGACAAAGCAGCCCCAGCGGCCTATGCTCGGGGTTTGACCCTGTACAGGAACGCCGATGCGCCCGCATCTCCTTGCCCTCGCCCTGGTCGCCGCCCTGGCCGGTTGCCAGCCGGCCGACGCCCCTACCACCGGTTCCACGCCGGCCGCCAGCCAGCAGGCCGGTGACGCCGCCGTCGATGCCGCCTTCGCCGATCTGTCCAAGCGCGCCCTGGACACCTGGATGCAGCTGTCGCCGGTCAGCGCCACCCAGATCGGCGACCACCGCTACGACAGCGAGCTGGACGACTTGAGCGCCGCCGGCCAGCTGAAGACCGTAGCCGCCTACAAGGCGCTGCTGGGCGAGCTGGACAAGATCGAGGTGGCCAAGCTGGGCCGCGAGAACCAGGTGGACGCGGCAATCCTCCGCAACCAGTTGCAGTCGGAAATCTGGAACGCCGAAGTGCTGCAGTCCGGCAAGTGGGACCCGCAGCTGTACAACGGCATTGCCGGCAGCGCGATCTATGGCCTGATGGCACGCGAGTTCGCACCGCTGCCGGAGCGCCTGAAGTCGGCTACCGCACGCATGGAAAAGCTGCCGGCGATCTTCGCCCAGGCCCGCGAGAACCTGGACCCGGCCCGCGTGCCGAAGATCCATGCCGAGACCGTGGCCAAGCAGAACAAGGGCATCCTCAGCATCGTCGATACCTTCATCACCCCGCACATCGGTGAACTGCCGCAGGCCGACCAGCAGCGCCTGCAGGCCGCCATCGACGGCCTGAAGAAGGCAGTGGACGAGCAGCAGACCTGGCTGGACAAGACCCTGGTGCCGAACGCCAAGGGTGACTTCCGCATTGGTGCGGAAAAGTACGACCAGAAGCTGAAGTTCGCGCTGAGTTCGTCGCTGTCGCGCCAGGAGATCGGTGAGCGTGCACGCGCCGAACTCAAGCGCGTGCGCGAAGACATGTATGGCATCGCGCAGACCGTACTGAAGGACAAGCCGGGCGCGCCGGAGATGCCCGCCCAGCCGACCGACGAGCAGCAGCAGAAGGCGATCGAAGCCGCGCTGGAACTGGCCTACGCCGACAAGCCGGCACGCGACAAGGTGGTCGACGATGCCAAGGCCGCGCTGGAGCAGTCCACCGCGTTCGTGCGCGAACACGACCTGGTGACCCTGCCCGACGCGCCGGTGGACATCATCCTGATGCCGGAATTCCAGCGTGGCGTGGCCGTGGCCTACTGCGATTCGCCGGGCCCGCTGGACAAGAACCTGAAGACCTTCTACGCCGTGTCGCCGATTCCGGACGACTGGAACGAAAAGCAGGTCGACTCGTTCCTGCGTGAGTACAACTCGCGCATGATCCACCTGCTGAGCATCCACGAAGGCACCCCGGGCCACTACCTGGAGGGCTGGCACTCGGCCAAGTTCCCCTCCACCCTGCGTGCGGTGCTGCGATCGGGCCTGTTCGCCGAAGGCTGGGCGGTCTACACCGAGCGCATGATGCAGGAGCAGGGTTACCTCAACAACGACCCGCTGTTCCACCTGGTGCAGCTGAAGTTCTACCTGCGCACGATCTCCAACGCGATCCTCGACCAGGGCGTGCACGTGGACAACTGGGATCGCGAAAAGGCGATGCACCTGATGACCCACGACGCGTTCCAGCAGGAAAGCGAAGCAGCGGGCAAGTGGGTGCGTGCGCAGCTGACCTCGGCGCAGCTGCCGACCTACTTCGTCGGTGCGCAGGAACACTTCGACACCCGCAAGGCGGTGCAGGAAAAGCTGGGCGACAAGTTCAACCTGAAGGCGTACCACGACCAGGTGCTGTCCTACGGCGCACCACCGGTGCGCTTCGCCCGCCAGCTGATGCTGGACCAGCCGATCGAGTGATCGGGACGGTGTGAGATGAAGCGGAGCGGCCCGAGGAAACCCGGGCCGCTTTTTTTGTTCGCCCCTGCTTGGGCTGCTGCCGGGTCAGAGCAGATGGATGTACATTTTCTTTGAGCCCAGCCGCAGATCTACGAAGTACTCAACACCACAGCCACGACAGGCTGCAGGGCAATCCTCATCGCTGCCCCGCTCGTTTTCCAATGAGCCAGCCACTACCGGGTATCCGCACTCGAAACAGTTGAAAGCCACATGGTTGCCATGCGGATCAGCAGGGATCTCGTCACCCTCACCGTCCATCACGAGAAAATCCGTGATTTTCATCGCCACTCCCTCCCGCTGAATTGATGACGACAGACTAGCCGACTCTTGAGCTTCAGGCGCCGCTCCGGTCCTGAACACTTGCAGAGCGGGCTTGCGCGGCCTCACAACTGGCAAACGACTCCGGGCGCATCGTTCGCACGGCCTTCCCTTTCCCTGCAGGTTCCAATGCGCATACTCGCGCTACGCCTCGGCCTCCTTTCCGCTGCCTTGGCGGCCGGCACTGCCTTCGCCACCTGCCCCTCCCCACCGATCGGACACCCCGACATCCGCGCCCTGGGCTACTACACCGACAAGGCCGGTTCGGTGATCGACCCGGCACTGCACCAGCAGAATCACGATGCCACCGCGCCGTTGGACCGCTATGCCGCCGACGTGGCGCGCATGAGCGACGACTACCTGCGCGATGGTGATTCCGCCGCCGCGCAGTGCACGCTGGCCTGGCTCGGCGCCTGGGCGAAGGACGGCGCGATGCTCGGGCAGATGATCCGGGTCAACAACGATCAATCGTTCTACATGCGGCAGTGGATGCTCGACGCGGTGGCGATGGCCTACCTGAAGGTGCATGACCAGGCCGACCCGCAACAGCGCGCGCGGATCGATCCGTGGCTGCAGCAGCTGGCACGTGCCAACCTGGCGTACTGGGACAATCCGAAACGGCGCCGCAACAACCACTACTACTGGGGCGGCCTGGGCGTACTGGCCACCGGCCTGGCCACCGATGACGAGGCCCTGTGGCAGGCCGGCCACGCTGCCTTCCAGAAGGGCATCGATGACATTCAGGACGATGGCAGCCTGCCGCTGGAAATGGCGCGCGGGCAACGCGCCCTGCACTATCACGACTACGCGCTGGCGCCACTGGTGATGATGGCTGAACTGGCGCGGCTGCGCGGCCAGGAATGGTACGCCAGCCGGGATCACGCCATCGACCGCCTTGCCCGCCGCGTCATCGAAGGCAGCAAGGACCCCGCGTGGTTCAACGAACGCACCGGCGTTGCACAGCTGCCGCTGCAGGCCAGCGGCTGGGTCGAGTTCTACCGGTTGCGCTCACCGGATGGTGGCCTGTTCGACGCGGCACATGCACGCGGGCCGTTCCACTCGCCGCGGCTGGGGGGCGATCTTACCCTGATGGCCACGCACGGCATCGTGCGCACGCCGCTGCGTTAGCGGCGTGCCTCAGCGGGCTGCCGGATGCAGCAGGCGCTGGAACTCGGCGACGGTGCAGCCCTGTGCCGCGCACCCCGGCACACGCAGCGCGACCCGACCCGGCGGCTGCGCCTCGGTCAGCGGCTGCGCATCACGCAGCTGCGCGCTGGTTGGGTAGACGTAGGCCAGGCGGATCCGCTCCACGCCGCTGTGGCGGTCACGCCAGCGCTCGAACTGCAGCAGGCCACCGATCGGTGTCTTCTCGTACTGCCCCGGCAGCGTGTAGTCGCTGATTCCCAGCGCTGCCAGAACGGAACCGATGTTGGAATCGTGGCCAACCAGCAGCATCACCTTTGGCGAGGCCGCATCTTCAAACAACGCGCCCAATCGTTCCAGCAGCGGCCCGGCCACATCCCGCGCCACCTCGGGTGTTCCGAACAGGATGTCCTGGTAGTGGTTGCGGATCTGCGCCAGTGCCTGCCATTGCGCCTCCGTGTTCAACCGGCCCCAGCCTTCGCGCGGAATTCCACTTCCCTGGTAGTGCTCCATCAGCAAGGCATCGACCAGCCCGCTGGCCAGGGCCAGGGATCCGAAGACGCGCGGCTCCTTGCCCGCCTCTGCGCTGAAGCGGGTGCCGGCCAGGGTCAGACGGCAGTCACTGTGGCCCTCGCACGCCGCCGACTGCGGATAGCGGGTGATCGCCTCCACCACGGACAGGGCCGGCTCCAGCTGCGAACGTACCAACGCCTGCTGCATCGCCGACTGCGCGCGTTCGCGGAACGGCGCGTCATCGCGGCGGATCACCGGATTGAACAGCGGGTCCATCGTGCCCAGTGGCATGCGCTGTTCGACCGTGACATGGCAGCCCGGGAAGGCACCGGCCACGAAAAACTGCGCGGTGGCCTGGGTGCGCTGCAGGCTGTTGGCATGGGCGTGGAAGTCGGCCGGCTGCGGGCAATCCGACACCGGCAACAGCTGTGCCTGCCGCAGCCACTGGCCCATGTAGCGGCCCATGTAGACCTCCAGCACGCCGCCCTTGGTGGTCAGCTCACCCGCAGCGACATCCCAGCGCGGCCAGGTTTCCGGTGTCGCGTTGGCAAGAGCGCCGGAGGCCACCACCGGCGCGCGCAGGTTGTGGCGGCTGAGCAGGACGACCTGCTCGAGCTGGTCGCCTTCCACCGGCGCTGTCGCCGCCGTTGCGGCCGGGGTCGCAAGGCTGAGTGCCAGCAGCAGGGCAATCACTGATCGGCCGCCACGAAACCACCGGTCTGCCGCGCCCACAACCGCGCATACAGGCCGCCGGCCGCAATCAGTTCGGCATGGGTACCGGTCTCGACGATGCGGCCCTGGTCCATCACCACCAGCCGGTCCATGCGCGCGATGGTCGACAGCCGGTGCGCGATCGCGATCACCGTCTTGCCGCCCATCAATTCATCCAGGCTGTCCTGGATTGCCGCCTCAACTTCAGAATCCAGCGCCGAGGTCGCCTCGTCCAGCACCAGGATCGGTGCGTCCTTCAGCAGCACGCGGGCAATGGCGATGCGCTGGCGCTGGCCGCCGGACAGCTTCACGCCACGCTCGCCGACGTGGGCGTCGTAGCCCCGACGGCCCTGCCCGTCCACCAGCGTATCGATGAAGGCCTCGGCACGTGCCTTGGCCACGGCAGCACGCAGCTGTTCCTCGGTCGCATCCGGGCGTCCGTACAGCAGGTTGTCGCGGATCGAACGATGCAGCAGCGAGGTGTCCTGGGTGACCACGCCGATCTGCTGCCGCAGGCTTTCCTGGGTGACGTGCGCAATATCCTGGCCATCAATCAGGATGCGGCCGCTTTCCAGGTCGTACAGGCGCAGCAGCACGTTGACCAGGGTCGATTTGCCGGCGCCGGACGGGCCAACCAGGCCAATCTTCTCGCCTGGCTTCACCACCAGGTCCAGGCCGGCGATCACGCCGCCCTTCTTGCCATAGTGGAAGTGGATGTCCTGGAAATGCACGCCACCGCGGGTCACCTGCAGCGGCACCGCATCCTCGCGGTCCTGCACGGTCAGCGGCTGGGCGATGGTGGTGATGCCATCCTGCACCGTGCCGATGTCCTCGAAGATGCCGTTGATGGTCCACATGATCCAGCCGGACATGTTGTGGATGCGGATCACCAGGCCGGTGGCCAGGGTGATCGCGCCGACCGTGATGTGGCCGCCGTTCCACAGCCACAACGCCAGCCCGCAGGTACCGGCAATCAGGAAACCGTTGACGATGGCGATGGTCAGGTCCATGCCGGTGGTGATGCGGGTCTGCGCGCGGTGCTTGACCGCCAGTTCCTGGATCGACTCGGCCACGTAGGCCTGCTCGCGCCCGCCATGGGCGAACAGCTTCAGCGTGGGGATGTTGGTGTAGCCATCGACGATGCGGCCCATCGCCTTGGAACGCGCTTCGGAGGCGATCCAGGCCCGTTCCTTGGCGCGCGGCACGAAGTAGAACAGGATCACCGCATAGGCCAGCAGCCACAGGATCAGCGGCACCATCAGCCGCCAGTCGGCCTGCGCGAACAGGTACAGCGCGGTGCCGGTGTAGACCACGATGTACCAGAGCGAATCGACCATCTGCACCGCCGACTCGCGCAGCGAGGTGCCGGTCTGCATCACCCGGTTGGCGACGCTGCCGGCAAAGTCATTCTGGAAGAAGCTCAGGCTCTGCCGCACCACATAGTTGTGCATCAGCCAGCGCGAACGGTTGCTCAGGCCCGGCACGATGGCCTGGTTGACCAGCAGGTTGTGCAGGCCGACCAGGATCGGCCGCGCGATGACCGTGATGAACAGCATCCAGCCCAGTTCATTGGCGTGGCGCGTGAAGAAATCGGCACCCGGCTGCTCGGCGACCATGTCGACGATGCGGCCCAGGTAATCGAACATGGCCACTTCCACCAGCGCCAGCAGCAGGCCGGCGATGAGCGTGGCCAGCAGCACCGGCCACACCGGGCGCAGGTAGTGCAGGTAGAACGGCAGCACCTTGCGCGGTGGCATGCGCCCATCCACGGGCGGGAATACCGGAATCAGGGATTCAAACCAACGGAACATTGCATTCCCTCGCCTCTTGCAAGCGGCGGAGTATCCCACGCCGCATGTGTACGCCAGCCGACGATCGCCTGATCACTCCGGTCGTCGCCCGCCTTGGCGGGCGCCCTACCGCAGGCCAACCAAGGTTGGCCTCTACCGGGCCACCGGGGTGAACAGCAGGTCCTGGAAATCGAAGCTGAAATCGGTCAGGTCGGAGATCGATTGCATGCGCACGTCACGTACCTTGCCGTCCGGGTCCAGGGTGAAGCTCACGAACGCGTCGGCGTTGAGCGAACGATCATCCCAGCGCACGATGAAGGTGTCGTGCTGCCAGTGCTCCAGGCGACCGCTCAGCTGCGCGGTCTTCATGAAGCGCAGGCGCAGGCCCTTGCCCTCGCTGCTGACCTGCATGTCGCCATACCAGCGGTCGCGGAACGTCCCGGTGTAGCCGGCCAGCGCCAGCGACGGCGCGCTGCGCTTGTCCCGTGCAGCCTGGTGCTTGGCCCAGGCTTCATCCGCCTTGTCCTGGCCCTTGGCCACGGCCTTGGCGTAGGCATCGACCCAGTCGTGCTTCTCCCCGCCCAGGTAGGCATCGAGCACGCTCAGGGTGATCGCGTTGAACGCCGCGCCCACTTCCTGGTTGGTCAGCACCACCACGCCCAGCTTCTCGCCCGGCACCAGGGTCAGCCGCGAGACCATGCCCGGCCAGCCACCGGTATGCCAGACCAGCTTCTGGCCGCGGTAATCACTCAGGCTCCAGCCTTCGCCATAGCCGGCAAAGTTGGCCCGCGCCGGGGCCAGCTCCGGCACGCTTGGCGCCGGGATCGACTGCGGCGTGATCATCCGCCACATCTGCCGCTGGCTCTTCTCGGTGAACAGCGGCGTGCCATCGGCCAGCTTGCCCTCGGCCAGCTGCACCTGCATCCAGCGCGCCATGTCATGCGCGCTGGAATAGATGCCACCGGCGCCGGCATTGTTCGACCAGGTCAGCGGCGCAACGGTGCGCAGGTCCTTGAAATCGTACTTGGCGTGGCCGACGGCCGCCGTGTCGCCCGGCTTCAGGTGATCGGCGTTGTAGCGCGTGCCGGCCATGCCCACCTTGTCGAAGATGCGGGTCTGCAGGAACTGCTGGTAGCTCATGCCCGAGACGTGCTCGATCACCTGCTGGGCCACCGCGTACAGGATGTTGTCGTAGGCATAGCTTTCGCGGAAACCTCCCTTCAGCGGCACCTGGCCCAGCCGCTGCACCACTTCGGCGTTGCTGTAGGACGTGGTCGGCCAGAACAGCAGGTCACCGGCGCCCAGGCTCAGGCCACTGCGGTGCGAGAGCAGGTCGCGGATCGTCATCTGCCCGGTCACGAACGGGTCGGACATGCGGAACGACGGCAGGTGGTCGATCACCTTGTCGTCCATTTTAAGCTTGCCGTCTTCGGCCAGCAGGTTCAGCGAAGTGGCAGTGAACGCCTTGGTGTTGGACGCAATGGCGAACAGCGTGTCGGCCTGCACCGGCTCCGGCCTGCCCTGCTCGCGCACGCCCCAGCCGCGTTCCAGCACCACCTGGCCATCCTTGACCACGGCCACGGCAATGCCGGGCACGTCGAACTGTGCGCGCACGCGCTCGACCGTCGCATCCAGATCCTGCAGCGGCGTCGGGGTCGACGCGCTCGCCATGGTCGTGCAGGCCAGCAGCACGGCGCCTCCAATCCAGGTTTTCATCCAGCACCATCTCCGAACAGGGGTCGCGGCCATGTGCAGGCCGTCACCGGGGTTTCGCGGAATGGTAACGGTCAGCGGCGCACCCTGCCCTGTGCCATAGGAGGGGTGTCATGGGCGAGAACAGCCAGCCGGGCAACGGCTCCACCATCATTCCGTGCCTGCGCTACCGCGACGCGCTGGCCGCCATCGACTGGCTGCAGCGCGCCTTCGGCTTCCACGCCCAGGCCGTCTACGCCGATGGCGAGACCGTGTTCCATGCGCAGCTGGCCTTCGGCCACGGCATGATCATGCTCGGTTCGGCCAGCAACCAGAGTGCGTGGACCGAGCACACCGCCATGCCTGATGAGGTCGGTGGGCGCCAGACCCAGAGCGCGTGCGTGATCGTCACCGATGCCGATGCGCACTACGCCCGCGCCAAGGCCGCCGGGGCACGCATCGTCATCGACATCGCCGACCAGGACTATGGCGGCCGCGGCTACGCCTGCGCCGACCCGGAAGGCTACCTGTGGTGGTTCGGCAGCTACGACCCGTGGCGCGCGGACCACGGCCAGTGACGGCCGCTTCCCGGCAGGCGGCCATCCGCTGCGGCATCGGTGGCTGGGTATTCCCCGAATGGCGCGGCGGCATGTTCTATCCGGCCGGGCTTGCGCAGCGCGAAGAACTTGCGCATGCCAGCCGTGCGTTGCGCTGCATCGAGATCAACGGCACCTTCTACCGCACGCCCACGCCGGCCCAATGTGCGCAATGGGCGGCGCAGACGCCGCAGGACTTCCGTTTCTCGATGAAGGCACCACGCTACCTGGTACAGCGCCGCGACCTGTCCAGCACGGTAGAGGCCGCCGCCCCATTCCTGCAGGCTGCGCTCGCGCTGGGCGACCGGCTCGGTCCGTTGCTGTGGCAGTTCGATCCGCGTCATCCGGCCGATGCCGATGCACTGGACGCGCTGATGGCGCAGCTGCCGAAGCAGCTGGACGGTGTGCCGCTGCAGCACGCGCTGGAAGTACGCAACGCCGCCGCGCACGGCCCGGCGCTGGTTGCTGCCGCGCGGCGCCATGAGGTGGCTCTGGCGATCGAGGACAGCGACGAGGCGCCGCTGCACGGCGATGTCAGTGCCGGTTTCGTCTACGCGCGGATCAAGCGCAGCCAGGCCCGCTTGAAGGAGGGCCTGCCAGCGTCGGTGCAGCAACGCTGGGCCGAACGCGCACGGCGCTGGTCACAAGGCGCGCCCGTGGACGACCTGCCCTGCCTGGCCGAACCGCCCCCGGCCAGACCCCGCGAGGTCTATCTGCTGTGCATCGGCGCAGGCAAGGCACGCAATCCGGCGGCGGCGATGGCGTTGCAGCGGCGGGTCGACGCCAACGGCAATCGCGTGGACGAATAGCACTACGGCCATCGCCTTGCCTCACAATAGGCGGATGAGCACACCCGACACCCGCAAAGCACTCTGGCAGATCCATTTCTGTGTCCTGCTGTGGGGCGTCACCGCCATCCTCGGCAAGCTGATCACCCTGCCCGCGCTGCCTTTGGTGTGGTGGCGCATGCTGCTGGTGACGGCAATGCTGGCCCTGCTGCCGCGGGTCTGGCGCGGGTTGCGCACCCTGCCCTTGCGACTGGTGGCCGGCTACGCCGGCATCGGAGCGCTGGTCGCCCTGCACTGGCTGACCTTCTATGGCGCGGTGAAGCTGGCCAATGCGTCGGTGGCCGCCACCTGCATCGCGCTCGCACCGGTGTTCACCTCGATCATCGAACCGTGGGTGGCCAAGCGGCCGTTCCAGCTGCGCGAACTCGCCTTTGGCCTGGCCGTGCTGCCCGGTGTTGCGCTGGTGGTCGGTGGCGTACCCGATGGCATGCGCCTGGGTGTGTTGATCGGCGCAATTTCGGCTCTGCTGGTGGCGGTGTTCGGCTCGCTCAACAAACGCATGGTCAGCCACGCCGATCCGCTGACAGTCACCGCGCTGGAGCTGGGTGCGGGTACCCTCACCCTGACCCTGCTGGCACCGCTGATGCCGTACCTGCTGCCGGCACTGGCCAGCCCGCTGTGGATCGTCCCGGACCTGCACGACGGCATCCTGCTGCTGGTGCTGGCCGGCTTCTGCACGCTGCTGCCGTTCGCGCTGGCGCTGGTCGCGCTGCGCCACCTGAGCGCCTACACGGTGCAGCTGGTCACCAACCTGGAACCGGTCTATGCCGTGCTGCTGGCGGTGGTGCTGCTGCGCGAACAGCACGAGGTCACCCCGTGGTTCTACCTGGGCGTGGCGATCATCGTCGGCGCGGTGTTCCTGCATCCGCTGCTGAACCGACGCAAGCCGGTGCAGCACCCGGAGATTCTCGGTACGGCCGAAGCACGCAACATCGCTGATTGAACGCATCCACGCGGGGCATCGATTGCCGTATCACCGCTGCGGCCAGTGCCATGCCGGAACATCCAGAAGGCCCTGTCCGCTCAGCAGCGTGCGCCCATGTTCCTTGTGCAGGTGCAGCGAATGGCACCCCGGCGCCTGTTCCAGCGCCGCGATCAGGCGGCTGGCATGTGACACCACCCATACCTGGCTGCGCGCACTGGCGGCAATGATCAGCCGTGCCAGTGCCGGCAGCAGGTCCGGATGCAGGCTGGTCTCCGGCTCGTTCAGCACCAGCAGCGGCGGCGGCCGTGGCGTGTGCAGGGCGGCGGCCAGCAACAGGAAACGCAGGGTGCCATCGGACAGTTCCGCCATCGACAACGGCCGCAGCAGGCCGGGCTGGTGGAAGCGCAGGGCCAGCCGACCGTCCAGCTCCTCGAAGCCCACGGAGGCACCCGGGAAGGCATCCTCAACACTGCGAGCCAACCCGACCGGATCTCCGATCTCGACAATGGTGACCCAGGCCGCGGCCAGATCGCGGCCGTCGTGATGCAGCACCGGCGTCCGCGTGGCCATCGCCGGCTGTCGCGCCGGCGCATCGGCATCGCTGCGGAAGTGATCATAGAAGCGCCAGCGGCGGATGTACTCACGCAGGGCGATGGTTTCCGGCATGCGCTGCGGATCACCGACCTGCGTGAACAGGCTGTCGAACAGCGACAAGCGGTCATCGATCAGATCCCAGCCGCGCGCATGGCGTTGCCGCACCCTCGCCCCGCGGCGATCGACCAGCAGGTTGGCGCTGCGCAGGAACGGCCCGGCCCAGATCGCCTCGGCCTTGATCTGCGGGTCCAGTGCAAACGCCGAACGACTGGGCGGCGGGTAGCCCAGATCGATGGCGTAGCCGAATTCGTCGGTGGCAAATCCCAGTTTCAGGCCCACGGAAGCCTGCCGCGGGCCGCCCTGCAGCGGAATCTCGCCGGCCATCACCCGGCGATCAAGGGTTTCGGGGCCGGCCCATAGCGCCGAGGCGAGCCCGCCTTCACGGGCCAGCACCGCCGCAACGCCGCCCTGTGCGGTTTCCGCCAGCAGGCGCAGCGCGCGGTACAGGCTGGATTTGCCGCTACCGTTGTCGCCGGTGACCACATTCAACTGCTGCAGCGGCAGCACCAACCCATGCAGCGAGCGATAGTGCGCAATGGCCAGGGTCTGCAGCATGCTCGAGGTCCGTGGAAACAGGACCGCCATGCTGGCCGGTCCTGATCGCACAAGCTGCGACGTGGTGTGAATCGGGGAGAGCATCCACGCATGGCGTGGATCTACTGGAACGGGATCGAATCACCACGCATCGCATGCGTTCAGCGCGCGAGTCGCCGGTGTTTCAGCCCGCCAGCTCCACGCGGTTGCGGCCGTTGCCCTTGGCGCGGTACAGCGCCTTGTCGGCGCGTGCCAGCATCTGGTCCACGCTTTCGCCGGACTGGTGCTGGGCAACGCCGATGCTGATGGTCACCGGGAAACCGAGCGGCAGCTCGGCTACCGCCAGGCGAAGGAACTCGCATTGCCGTTCGGCCGCGCGCAGGTCGGTGGCGGGCATCACCGCGACAAACTCCTCGCCACCGTAGCGTGCCGCCATGCCGCGACCGGCGAAGTGCGAGCGCAGCAGCGTGCCCAGCTCGGCCAGCACCCGGTCGCCGGTGGCATGGCCCTGGAAGTCGTTGATGTGCTTGAAGTGGTCGATGTCCAGCAGCGCGACACAGGCTGCACCCGGCTGCTCGCCGTTCATCGCCACGGCCTCCTCCAGCGCCGCCGCCATCGCGCGCCGGTTGGGCAGGCCGGTCAGCGCATCGGTGCGGCTCTGTTCGGCCAGGTCGGCATTCTGGGCCAGCAGCACGTCCTGGTACTCCGACAGCAGTCGCTCGTAGTCGTCGCGTTCCAGCATGTGCTTCTGGATGTCGAGCGCGAAACGGCGCAGCTCCATCACCAGCATCACCTGCCGCGACAGCGCGGCCAAAGCCTCGGCCTTGTCACTGGCCAGGCGTTGCGGATGCGCGTCGAACACGCACAGCGTACCCAGTGGCAGGCCGTCGGAACTGATCAGGGGCGCACCCGCGTAGAAGCGGACATGCGGATCGCCGGTCACCACCGGATTGTCATGGAAGCGGATGTCCTGCAGCGCGTCCTCGACCACCATGATCTGTTGCGGCTGCAGGATGGCGTGGCCGCACATCGATTCGCTGCGCAGGTTCTCCGCAGCATCAATGCCCTGGATCGACTTGAACCACTGCCGCTCGACGTCGATCAGGGTGACGGCGGCCATCGAGGTGCCGCAGACCGCCTTGGCGATCACCACCAGGTCATCGAAGGATTTCTCGCGCTCCGAATCCAGGATGCGGTAGCGGTACAGCGCCTCAAGCCGAAGGGCTTCGTTGGCAGGCTTGTCGGGCTTGATCATGCAGCGTCATGTTCCGGCAGGTCACTGCGAAGTCTAGCCGATGCGGGCGCGCAATCCGCGCACCGGGTGGTGCCGGCCACGGGCCGGCATCCCGGGTACATCGCAGGCACGTTGCAGCCGGCCCTACCAGTCCAGCTGCTTCGGCAGCAGGCCCTGCAGCTCCTGCTCGGTCAGGTTGCGCCACTGGCCCGGCTTCAGCGCACCGATCTTGATGTTGTCGATGCGCACGCGGCGCAGCTGGGTCACGCGGTAGCCGAATTCAGCCGCCATCAGGCGGATCTGCCGGTTCAGGCCCTGCTGCAGGGTGATGCGGAAACCGAACTTGGCGATCCGCGAGGTCTTGCACGGCAGCGTCATCTGGTCGTGGATGCGTACGCCGCGCGCCATGCCGCGCAGGAACTCGTCGGTGACCGGCTTGTTCACCGCCACCAGGTATTCCTTCTGGTGCCCGTTCTCGGCGCGCAGGATCTGGTTGACGATGTCGCCGTTGCTGGTCATCAGGATCAGCCCTTCCGACTCCTTGTCCAGGCGGCCGATCGGGAAGATGCGCTGTTCGTGGCCCACGAAGTCGACGATGTTGCCCTTGACCGATGTTTCGGTGGTGCAGGTGACGCCCACCGGCTTGTTCAGCGCGATGTAGACGTGGCGGCGGGCGCCGGGCTTGCGGGCGACGCGGGCGCGCAGCGGCTGGCCGTCGACCAGCACCTGGTCTTCCTCGCCCACCACCGCGCCGGTGCCGGCCGGATGGCCGTTGACGGTGACGCGGCGGGCGGCGATCAGGCGATCGGCCTCGCGGCGGGAGCAGAAGCCGGTGTCGGCGATATGTTTGTTGAGTCGGGTGGTCATCGCCCTATTATCCGGCATCGCCGCCCGCCGCGCTTCATGCCGGTGCGGCCGGATCAAGCTCTTCGCCGTCGAACACCCGGTTGCGGCCGGCGCGCTTGGCCACGTACATGGCATGGTCGGCCCGGCGCAGCAGCCCGGCCAGATCGTCCTCGCCCGGTCGCCATTGCGCCAGTCCAATGCTGGCGGTCACTTCGAGCCCTGGTACCTGCAGTGCCTGGCCGGCCTCGGTGATGCGCTGGCGCAGGCGGTCCAGCCGCGCCGACGCGGTTTCGCGCGGCATGCCCGGCATCAGCAGCAGGAACTCCTCGCCGCCCATCCGCACCACTTCGTCCTGGCTGCGCACCGCCGCGCGCAGGGCGCGCGCCCCCGCCCCCCCCCCCAGGGCGCCCCCCCCCAGGCCC
>NZ_JAPTFX010000094.1:0-17773 GCF_030985895.1 Stenotrophomonas sp. Sm6012
GCCCTAAAGTTGGCAGGATTTTTGCAGATAACCCAATAGCACCCACCGTGGCTGGCGCCGCAGGCGCCGGTGACCGGAATTGGAACAGGGGCCGGTACAGGCGCACGGTGGGGAAGCAGAGGGCCGGCAGTCGGGGGACTGTCCGGCCCTGTTTTTTTGCGGCTATCGGGAAGCAGCCATCCACGCATGGCATGGATCTGTTGAAGGTGGGGGCCCTCGCCGGTTGGCGACCCAACAAAACAGACGGCCCCGCATTGCGGGGCCGTCTGCCTTCAGAGGTGCCGACATCCGACAGGGCCGGAACAGGGGGGATCCAGATGTTCCTGTCGGATATCGACGTAGAGCTTTTTGCGGCGGCCCGTGTCGTTTTTGTCACATTGTGACGCGGGCCGTCACTGCCCGCGTAGAGTGCGGCTTGGACCGTGTGAAATGCAAGATGGTTCAGCGCTCAAGTGTGCGCTGCGTCGCACGATCCATGTTGCGCCAAGGGGAGCCGTTCATCCTCGGCGCGCTCGGCGCCGGGGCTGGCCGGGCCTGCGGCGCGGGCGCCGACGGCTGCACGCTGGACTGCGGCGGGCGACGCATCGAGTCCATGTTCCGCCACGGCGAGCCACCGTTGTACGACGGACGCGATGGCGGCGGCGGGCGGTTCTCGCCACCGTTGCCCGGCGGGCGCGGCGGCGGCCGATGGTTGTGCGGCGGCCGGTAGATCGGGCGCGAGTAGTACGGATTGCCATAGCCGCCGTAATAGCCGCCGTAGCCGCCGTAGTACGGGTAACCATAGTTGTAGGGATAGCCGGCCGGGTAGCGGTACTCCACCGACGGCGCACCGTGGTAGTAGCCGCCGCCCCGGCCACCGCCGACATAGTCGTAGGTGGCGCAGCCGGTCAGGGCCAGCATCAGGCCACCGGCAAGCATCAAGCGCATTTTCATGGTGGGTCCCCCCAGAGGACGGGTGTGCAGTCAGCTTCGTGCGCGGGCATTGAATCGGCCCTTAATTCCGCTGGCCAGGATGAATGGAGGTGAAGGGCTGCATGCTGGCATGACGTGTGCCCCGGTCGCCAGCGCGGGGGCATACGTTAATCTTGCGTCATGAGCGATTCACTGTTGCCCCGCGCCGACGACGTCCTGCTTGCTGCCGCGAGGATCGCGCCGCATGCCAGCGTGACCCCGGTGCTGCGCTCGCGCACGCTTGATGCGCTGGCCGGCGCACCGCTGGCGTTCAAGGCCGAGCACCTGCAGCGTGGCGGCGCATTCAAGTTCCGCGGCGCCTGCAACGCGGTGTGGTCGCTCGATGCCGATCGCGCCAGTGCCGGCGTGGTCACCCATTCCTCCGGCAATCATGGCGCCGCGCTGGCCCTGGCCGCGCGCACCCGCGGCATTCCCTGCCACGTGGTGGTGCCCGAAGGTGCAGTGGCGGCCAAGCTGGCCAACATCGCCCGGCACGGTGCCACGCTCTGGCGCTGCCCGCCGACCATCGCCGACCGTGAGGCCACCTGCGCCAAGGTGCAGGCCGATACCGGCGCGACCCTGGTTCATCCGTATGCGGATCCGGCGGTGATGGCCGGACAGGGCACTGCGGCGCTGGAACTACTGCACAGCGACGGCCCGTTCGATGTGTTGGTGGTGCCGGTGGGGGGCGGTGGCCTGGCCAGCGGTACCGCGCTGGCGCTGCAGCATGCCAGCCCGCAGACCCGGCTGGTGCTGGCCGAACCGGCCGGCGCCGATGACACCGCACGCTCGCTGGCCGCTGGCGCGCGCCAGGGCGCTTTCACCCCGGATACGATCTGCGATGGCCTGCGTACCCTGATCGGCGCCCCCAACTTCGAGCTGCTGCGCGCGGCGGGTGCGGAAGTGATCGTGGTCGATGACGCGGCCACGCTGGCGGCGATGCGCCTGCTGTGGGACGTGCTCAAGCAGGTGGTCGAGCCTTCCTCGGCGACCGTGCTGGCCGCAGTGCTGGGGCAGCCGCAGCGGTTTGCCGGGCTGCGCGTGGGCCTGGTGTTGTCCGGCGGCAATGTCGACCTGCCAGCGCTGCGCTGGGGGACGCCTTGAGCCGTGACCGGCAGCGGCACCGCACCGGCCTGCTGGGCTGGTTGTGGCGGCTGTTCGTGGTGCTGGTGATCTGGCTGCTGGGTGTGACGGCCTGGATCGTCTGGGTGGGTGAGCGTGACCAGGCGGCCAAGGCCGATGCCATCATCGTGCTCGGTGCAGCGGCCTATGACGCCAAGCCGTCGCCGGTGTTCGAAGAACGCATCCGCCATGGCCTGGATCTCTATGAGGCCCAGTACGCGCCACTGCTGATCTTCACTGGTGGCTATGGCGGCACCGGCGCGCGCTTTTCCGAATCGCAGGTGGCGCGGCGTTATGCGCTCAAGCATGGCGTGCCGGACGACGCGATCCTGATCGAGACCGCCTCGCGCAACACCGTGCAGAACCTGGTCGAAGCCAAACGGTTGATGGACCAGCGCAACCTGCACCGCGTGATCATCGTCAGCGACCCGCTGCACATGGCGCGCGCGCTGCGCCTGAGCAAGGCGCTGGGTATCGATGCACTGGCCTCGTCTACGCCCAGCACGCGCTTCCGCAGCTTCCATACCAGCTGGCGTTTCCTGGTGCAGGAGATCTATTTCTTCCACCGCGACCTGGTGCGCCCGCCGCTGAGTTCGCCGGCCAATACCTGAAGCGGAAGCCCGCTTCTGGTGGGTGCCAACCTTAGTTGGCACAACCCATCAGATCGCGATGCCGTCGGCATTGTGCCAACCAAGGTTGGCACCTACCAAAAAGCAGATTCGCGGTCGCGTGATCAGGTCTGCTTGCGCCGGATCGGAATCGCCGACACCGGTACCGAAGCCACGTCATGCCCGCCTTCGCGGATCGGGGCACCCGGGTCCGGCGCCCAGGCGTGGGCGTAGATCACTTCCCAGCTGCTCGGCAGCTTGCCGTCGGCGCGGCGCATCGGCTCGTATGCGGCGGCGGCCGCAGCGAAACGGCCACGCCCGGTCAGCGTGTGGCGGCGGTCCGTCCGCGCGTTGGTCGCGCCCATCGCGCGCAGTTCGCGCATCAGCGAGGGCAGATCGTCGTAGGTCAGGGTGAACAGGTCGCGGTCCAGCACCGGGTCGCGGAAGCCGGCCATCATCAGCGCATCGCCGAACTGGGCAATCTGCGCGAAGCGGCTGACGTGCGGGCGATCGTCGGCAGCGGCGAAGGCTTCATTGAGTTCGACCAGCGTCTCCGGGCCGAAGGTCGAGCACAGCAGCAGGCCGCCGGGCTTGAGCACGCGGCGGAACCCGGCGAACACCGCAGGCAAATCGTCCACCCACTGCAGGCACAGGTTGCTGAAGATCACGTCCACGCTGTTATCGGCCAGCGGCAGCGCGGCCGCATCGCCGCACAGGCGCTGGAACGGCTTCCACCAGCCGGCCTGGCGCTTGGCCTGGTTCAGCATCGGCAATGCCACGTCCAGCGCGATCACCTGTGCCTTCGGCCAGCGCTTCTTCATCAGTGCACTGGCGTGGCCGGTACCGGCGCCGATGTCCAGCACCACCTCGGGCTTGCGTGCCTCCAGGTAGTCCAGCGACTCGATCAGCCGCGACTGCACCTCGCGCTGCAGGGCGGCGGCGGCGTCATAGCTGTTGGCGGCGCGGGCGAACGCGCGGCGGACGTGGCGGGCATCGAAGTGGGACGGCATTGCGAAAGTCTCTTAGAACGTACCGGGATAGGCGCCGCCGTCGATCAGCAGGTTCTGCCCGGTGAGGTAACCGGCCTGTGCGCTGCACAGGAAGGCGCAGGCGGCGCCGAATTCGTCCGGCGTGCCGAAGC
This sequence comes from Stenotrophomonas sp. Sm6012, assembly GCF_030985895.1. Taxonomy (NCBI): domain Bacteria; kingdom Pseudomonadati; phylum Pseudomonadota; class Gammaproteobacteria; order Lysobacterales; family Lysobacteraceae; genus Stenotrophomonas; species Stenotrophomonas sp. Sm6012. The sequence continues at coordinate 3,823 of NZ_JAPTFX010000094.1, forward strand.
GGCCGGCGGGAATCTGCTGGCGGCGGCGCTCGGCCACTTCGCCGGCGTCGCCATCCTTGCCCGCACTGTGCGCGAAGTTGGCGCGCAGGCGGTCGGTGTCGAACTGGCCGGGCAGCAGGTTGTTGATGGTGACGTTGTGGGCCACGGTGCGGCGCGACAGGCCGGCGACGAAGCCGGTCAGGCCACTGCGCGCGCCGTTGGACAGCGCCAGGATGTCGATCGGGGCCTTCACCGCCGAGGACGTGATGTTGACGATGCGGCCGAAGCCACGATCGATCATCGCGTCCACGGTGGCGCGGATCAGTGCGATCGGCGCCAGCATGTTGGCGTCCAGCGCAGCGATCCAGTCGTCGCGCTCGAAGCTGCGGAAATCGCCCGGCGGCGGGCCACCGGCGTTGGTGACCAGGATGTCCACCTGCGGGCACGCGGCCAGTGCCGCAGCGCGACCGGCATCGGTGGTGACGTCGGCGGCGACCGCGCGGACTTCGGCGGCGCCGGGCAGGGCACGCAGCTCTTCAGCGGCGGCCTGCAGGGCGGCTTCGCCCCGGGCCACGATCACCACGTTGACGCCCTCGCTCGCCAGCGCACGCGCGCAGCCCAGGCCCAACCCCTTGCTTGCGCCGCAGACCAGTGCCCAGCAGCCGTTGATACCCAGATCCATGCGTCAGTCCTGCGCGGTTCGGAAGGCGCTCATTGTCCGCCATCGGCCGGTGACAGGCCGGCAACGAAGTGTTGCAGGGCGGCGGCGACCTCGTCGGCATGGCCGAGGAACGGCGCATGGCCGCCGTGGGCGACGGTCAACGCCTGGCTCTGCGGGGCCAGCGCCGCAGCGGCCTGCATCGCGGCCGGCGACACCAGGCGGTCGCGCTGGCCGGCGATCCACAGGCTGGGTTTGCCCAGGGCCGGAAGAGCGCCGCGCAGGTCGGTGCTTTCCAGCAGGCGCAGGCCTTCCAGCAGCGCACGTTCCGTGGGCGCACCGCGCTCGACCAGGCGCTGGCGCAGCGTGCGCAGCTCCTCGCGGGCGTGTGCCGAGCCCATCACGTCCAATGCCAGGAAGCGTTCCAGGGTGCCGCCGAAGTCGGTGGCCAGCTCACGCCCGAACTGCTCGAACACCGCCGGTTCCACCGCATGCGGCCAATCCTCGCCACGCACGAAACGCGGCGTGGCTGCGATCATCGCCAGCCCGCGCACCTTCGGCAGCGTTGCTGCCGCATGCAGTGCGAACAGCCCGCCCAGCGACCAGCCGCACCACACCGCCGGCGGCGTGGCCGCGGCAATGGCGTTGACCACGAACGGCAGGCGCAGCGGCGTGGTGTCCTCGCGGCTGTGACCATGGCCGGGCAGATCGACCCGATGCAGGGTAAACCGGTCCGCCAGGCGCTGCACCAGCGGTTCGAACACACCGCCCTGCAGTGCCCAGCCATGGATCAGAACCAGGTCCGGCCCACGGCCGGTCACTTCAATATGCATGGGCAACGACGCGGAACTCAGGCAAAGGCGGGCAGCGGTGGCGGGGCGCTCTCTCGTGCGGACAGGGCGACGTGGTCACGCGCGCTGGCGATGGCGTCGACCAGGCCGCGCACCTGGTCCGGCGAGTGCAGCGCGGACAGGGTGACGCGCAGCCGCGCCTTGCCCTCCGGTACCGTCGGCGGTCGGATCGCGCCGACCAGCCAGCCGGCCTGTTCCAGCGCCCGCGACATCGCCACGGCCGAGTGGTCGTCGCCACACAGCAACGGTTGGATCGGGGTCTCCGAGGCCATCAGGTCCAGTCCGTGGCGACGCGCTTCGCTGCGGAACAGCGCGATCAGATCAGCCAGTTTGGAGCGGCGCCAGTGGTCGCGGCGTGCCAGGCGCACCGCTTCCAGTGCCGCCGCCGCCATCGCCGGTGGTACGGCGGTGGTGTAGATATAGGGGCGTGCGGTTTCGGCCAGATGTTCGATCAGGTCGTCGCGCCCCAGCACCAGTGCGCCGGAACCACCCAATGCCTTGCCCAGCGTGACCAGCTGCAGCGGCACATCGTCCACGCCCAGTCCGGCCGCCGCGACCGCGCCACGGCCATCACCGACCACGCCTACGCCGTGCGCGTCATCGACGTAGAACAGCGCCTGCTGCAGTCGTGCCACCAGCGACAGTGCACGCAGCGGGGCGATGTCGCCATCCATGCTGAAGACACCATCGGTGGCCAGCATCGCCGCGCCATCAGGCGCATGCTTGAGCTGACGCATCGCACCTTCCGCATCCAGATGCGGATAGCGGCGCAGGCGCGCGCCGGCAAGCCGGGTCGCATCCAGCAGGCTGGCATGGTTGAGCCTGTCCTGCACGCAGACATCGTTCTCTTCGCTCAACAGCGCCTGCTGCACGGCGAGGTTGGCGGCGAAGCCGCTACCGAACAGCAGCGCACGCGGATAGCCCAGCCACTCGGCCACCTCGCGCTCCAGTGCGTCGTGCATCGCGTGGTGGCCGCAGACCAGGTGCGAGGCACCGGCACCGGCGCCTTCGCGTGCGGCCGCGTCCTGCAGCGCATTGACCACGCTGAACTGCTGGGCCAGGCCTAGGTAATCGTTGCTGCAGAAGCCGGTCAGCCACTGGCCATCCACCTCCAGGCGCACGCCATCACGACGGCTGACCGTGCGTCGCGGGCGGCGACGCCCCTGGGCATCGCGCAGGGCGCGCTGGGCATGAAGGCGAGCGGTCAGGTCGGGGCGGGCCATGGCGGCTGAATGCGGCGACGGGGCGGCTAGGGTAGCGCGTTGCCGCGACGCCTGCCTGCATCCCGTCTCAGGCCGCGTGAGCGCAGCCGCAGCCGGGCGCATCGGCGCTGATGTCGCCGTGCACGGTGCCGCCGTGGTCGTGGCCCTCGGCATCCACCTGCACCGCCATCGGCTGCAGCCCCAGCCGCGCGAACAGGGCCAGGTCGCGCTCGCTTTCCGGGTTGCCGGTGGTCAGCAGCTTGTCGCCGTAGAAGATCGAATTGGCACCGGCAATGAAGCACAGCGCCTGCAGTTCGTCGCTCATGGCCTCACGCCCGGCCGACAGCCGCACCATCGAGCGCGGCATGGCGATGCGCGCCACTGCGATCATGCGCACGAACTCGAACGGGTCCAGCTCGGCACTGCCGTGCAGTGGCGTACCCGTCACCTGCACCAGCTTGTTGATCGGCACCGAATCGGGATGGGCCGGCAGCGTGGCCAGCGCCAGCAGCAGGCCGACCCGCTGCGCGCGCGTCTCGCCCATGCCGACGATGCCGCCGCAGCAGGTTTTCAGGCCGGCGTCGCGCACATGTTCCAGTGTATCCAGGCGGTCCTGGTACTGGCGCGTGTGGATGATCGAATCGTAGTAGTCCGGCGCGGTGTCGAGGTTGTGGTTGTAGTAGTCCAGGCCGGCATCCTTCAGCGCACGCGCCTGCTCGCCACTGAGCATGCCCAGCGTGGCGCAGGTCTCCAGGCCCAATGCCTTCACCCCGGCGATCATCGCCGCCACCTTCGGGATGTCGCGGTCCTTCGGCGAACGCCATGCGGCGCCCATGCAGAAACGCGACGCACCGGCGGCCTTGGCCTGGCGCGCCTTGGCCAGCACCGCGTCGGTGTCCATCAGCTTCTGCGCGTTCACACCAGTGGTGTAGCGCTGCGCCTGCGGGCAGTACGCGCAGTCCTCCGGGCAACCGCCGGTCTTCACCGACAGCAGCGTGGAGACCTGTACCTGCGACGGGTCGAAATGCTCGCGGTGGACCGCTGCGGCGCGGAACAGCAGCTCGGGGAACGGCAGATCGAACAGCGCCTGCAGTTCGTCGTGTTGCCAGTCGTGGCGGATGGCAGCAGCCATGGCGGGACCTTGGGTACGAATGGAGCGAGGGCGGCAGTGTGGGCGGGCGTGCTCGGGCTGTCAACTATCATGCAGGTCAGATGGTTTACAGTTTGATCATGCAATCGAAGTCGATCGATGCGCCGTATTTCACCGCATCCTGCAAGACTTCCGGCCACAGTGGCCGCTGCCCAACGCAAGCGCTGGCGCGCAGACTCGTTCCCATGATTGATCTTTACCGCCTCCGTGGCCGTATCACTGCGCTGGTCCTGAGCGAGGCCTGGCGCCGCCGCGCCGCGCTGTGGGGCGGTGCCGTGGCCGTAGCGCTGGTGGCGATCCTGTTCGCCAAGGCCAGTGATGCGGCCTTCCACCTGTTCCAGCGCATCACCTCGCACTCGCCGTCGTGGGCCCTGCTGCTCACGCCGGGCATCTTCGCGTTGCTGGCCTGGCTGACCAGTGACGTGCTGAAGCCCACGCGTGGCAGCGGCATTCCGCAGGTCATCGCCGCGTTGGACAAGCCGGATGAGTCGTTCCGCAGGACCAATCTTTCGCCCGCGGTCTCGGCGGGCAAGCTGCTGCTGACCTCGTTGTCGCTGCTCGGCGGCGCGTCCGTTGGCCGTGAAGGCCCGACGGTGCATGTGGGTGCCAGCCTGATGTACCTGTTCGGCCGCTGGTTCGGCTTCAAGGACCCACGCGAGCTCTCGCACTTCCTGCTGGCCGGTGGTGCTGCCGGCATCGCGGCGGCGTTCAACACGCCGCTGGCCGGTATCGTTTTCGCCATCGAGGAGCTCAGCGGCCGTTTCGAGCATCGCTTCTCCGGCACCCTGCTGACCGCGGTGATCGTCGGTGGCGTGGTGTCGCTTGGCCTGCTGGGCAACTACACCTACTTCGGCCATGTAAGTGCGCGGTTGCCGCTGGGCCAGGGCTGGCTGGCGATCCTGCTGTGTGGCGTGGTGGCCGGGTTGCTGGGCGGAGTGTTCGCGCGTGCGGTGCTGGCCAGTGCGGCCGGTCGTCCACGTTGGCTGGGCCAGCTGCGGCAACGTCATCCGGTGCTGCTGGCCGCCGGATGCGGCCTGGTGGTGGTGCTGCTGGCGCTGGTGTTCGGTGAAGGTGCGTTCGGTACCGGTTATGAGCAGGCGCGCAGCCTGGTGCAGGGCCAGGCGCTGGTGGGCCACGAATTCGGGCTGATGAAGCTGCTGGCCAATCTGGCGTCCTATGTCGCTGGCATCCCCGGTGGCCTGTTCTCGCCGGCGCTGGCGGTCGGTGCCGGCCTGGGCCACAACCTGGCGGTACTGATGCCGGGCGTGGACCCGCGCGCGTTCGTGCTGCTGGGCATGTGCGCCTACCTGACCGGTGTCACCCAGGCACCGCTGACCTCGGCAGTGATCTCGCTGGAGCTGACCGACAGCGGTGATCTGCTGTTGCCGATCCTGGCCACGGTGCTGATCGCCCGCGGTGTGTCCGGGCTGGTGTGCCGGGTGCCGATCTATCGTGGGCTGGCAGAGCTGCTGATGCCCGCGGTTGCTGCACCGCCCGATCCTGCGAACCGCGAGCACACGCGGTAGCGGGGAGCGGCGCGTGCGGACGTGCTGCATTCCGCTGCGTGATTCCGCGTACTGATGCGCAGTGGCGGACAGCGCCGACGCGGTGGCAGGCGGTTCACCGATGGCGGCTCCGGCGCTGGTAGAGAAAGCATGGGGCATGCCCATCCACCTCCTGCATTCCGCAAGCGCCGCCTCCCATGCGTTGCTGCGCGTACTGCTGCCGCTGCGCTGCCTGGTCTGCAACGATCCCGGCCACGATGGCCTGGACCTGTGCGCCACCTGTTTCGCGGAACTACCGTGGTCCGGCCGCGCATGCCTGCGCTGCGCCTTGCCGTTGCCCGACACCGCGCTGATCGTCTGCGGCAGCTGCCGCGAAGAAGCACCGCCACAGGCGGCTACCCATGCCAGCCTGTTGTACCTGCCACCGGTCGATCAGCTGCTGGTGCGCTACAAGTTCCATCAGGACCTGGCGGCCGGTCGCCTGCTTGCGCAGCTGATGCAACGCACACCACCGCCCTGGTCGTGCCCGCCATTGGTACCGGTGCCGCTGCACAACCGCCGCCTGCGCCAGCGCGGCTACAACCAGGCCGCCGAGCTGTGCCGGTTGCTGCCAATGCCGGTCTGGCACGGTGTGTACCGGCGCCGCCACACCGCACCGCAATCCGAACGTAGCGCGGAACAGCGCAGGGAGAATCTGTTCGACGCGTTCGATGTACGTGGGCCGGTGCCTTCGCGGCTGACCGTGGTTGACGACGTGATGACCACCGGCAGCACGCTGATGGAGATCGCCGAAACGCTGCGCTGCGTGGGTGCGGAAGAAGTGCGTGCGTGGGTATGCGCGCGGGTGCCGTGATCGCCCCCTTCATCGCCAGGGTCTAGGATGCGTCAGGTTCCGGATCGAAGGAGTGGCCATGAATTCCCCCTTGTCTCCCTTGTTGTCGGCGGTGGGCCGTAGCTGGTGGATCCTGCTGTTGTATGGGCTGGTCGCGCTGGGCTTCGGCATTGTCGCCATCGGCTGGCCGCTGTCGGCGGCGATGGCACTGGCGTGGACGCTGGGTGTAGTCGCCATAGCTGAGGGCGTCATCAGCCTGTTCGCACTGATCAGCGGTGGCAGTGGTGCTTCCCGCGGCTGGCTGGCGCTGTATGCCATCGCTTCGCTGGGCTTCGGCATCCTGGCGGTGATGAACCCGCTGGCCACCGCCAGCGTGCTGGTGCTGTTCCTGGCGGCGTGGCTGCTGGTGGCCGGCATCTATCGCATCGTGTTCGCGATCCGCGTGCGCAGGCAGATCCAGGGCGAGTGGCTGCTGATCCTCAGTGGCGTGCTGGCGGTGGTGCTGGGCCTGTTGTTCGTGGCCAACCCCTACGCAGGCGTGGCGGTGACCACGCTGTGGATCGGCATCGGCAGCCTGCTGTACGGGCTGCTGCAGGTGCTGGTGGCGTTCAAGCTGCGGAAGCTGAAGTGAGAGCTCTGCTTGCGCTGGTGTTGGGGGCGGCGATGGCCCTGGCCGGGTGCATGCCCAGTGCCTCGCCCGGCATGGGGGCGGGAGCGGACCGCCCGCCACTGCCCGGCGTGGATGTGCGCCTGAGCGCGGTCGATGCGGCCGGCAAGGGCGTGCCGGTACAGTGGCAGGACGAGAAGCTGACGCTGCGCGAGCCTCCAATTGCCCGCAGTGCGGACATCGCTGACGTGCGCGCCGTGCAGGATGAGTACGGCCAGACGGCGCTGCAGATCCGCTATCGGCCCGAGGCGCACCAGCGCATCCACGATGGCACAGCGGCGATGGTCGGCCAGCGCATGGCGATCAGCGTGGATGGCCGGGTGCTGATGGTGGCGACGGTGCAGGGACCGTTTGCGGAATCGATGAACCTGAGTGGGTTGACCGGTAGTGATGCCGAGGCACTGGAGAAGCACATCACCGGGTCTGTGCCGGTGAAGCGGTAGGAGTGGGCAGTGCGTGCATGCGCCGTGCGCGTGGGAGAGCGTGCTGTCTTGGAGAGGAGAGCGTCATTGATGCAACCCTCCTCCAGCGATGAGACTCAGCGCATCGACGGCGGCGTCTGGTCTGCGGCCCAGATCCAGAAGGTGTCCCCCCAGTCGCTGTTGATGGCGGGGAATACATCGCCTTGCTTGAAGAAGCGCCGGCCACCTTGCGCGGGCGTGTACCACCAGCCGGCCACAGGCACCCGCTTTCCGGCGGCGACTCGGTCCGGTCGGAGATCCGGCTGATCGGTGCCGGTGTAGCTGCCGTCGATTTCCTCGAATTCATCGGCGATGGGTTCGACAAAATACCAGTCGCAATCCTGATCATCGAAGCCCACACCTGCAATTACTGACGGTGCCAGCTTGGCCAGATCGGCCTGGATGTAGGGCCAGCCATAGGGATCCAGGTGTCGGTTTGCATCGAGGAAGCGATACAGGCCTTCTGCATCGCCCCACAGTCGCTCTCGACCGAACTGCCGCAGAACGGTTCTTCCAACTTCATTGAGGGTGACGGCTGGGCACAGCTCTCCGTATCCACCGGTCCATGCAAACTGGAGTGTGGCCATGGGATCGTCTTTGGCGACGTAGATGCCAGTGCGCGGAGGAACCTGATTGGTTCGCACTACAAAATCTGTACGGACACGGAATTTTGGAATTCGATGTGAGTCGATCACGCCCTTGTTCCAGAGGAGCCAGAATGAGAAGTCATTCGCGACCGGAGGGCGTTCGACTGTCTCGGAGAGCTCGCGTGCGTATCTGAAGACGTTTTCGGTTGTGTCGCGGAACAATTTTTCCTGTTCCGGTGTCGCCCAAGCCATCTGGTAGGCGTACTCCTCCAGCATGCGAGCACATTGGTGTTCACCTGCTCCTCGATACTGCTCGATTGAGCGCAGTGCTATGTCCTTGATGATGCCTTCACGAAACTCTATGAGCGCCGGAAAGGCGTAGGTCGCGAAGTGCGAGGCCGTATTTTGGGAGCTCCAACCTGCCAAGGCTCTGCCCGCCGTATCCAGATGCGATCGCTCATTGAGCATCTGGTCGGTCATGGCTAACAAGCTGTCGATCTGCGGCAACAATCCCTTCAGGTACTCCATCGAGGTGAAATGATGGATGAGGGCGGCTTGGCGCTTGTGCCAGGGCGTCAATTCCATGGGGCGGGCATGTTTCTGATGGTACAGCTCCGGAAAGGGCAGGCCATGAAATGCTCTTCAACCCAATGCCGGCGGCGTCTGGTCTGGCGGCCAGATCCAGAAGGCGTCACCCCAGTCGCTGTTGATGGCGGGGAACACATCGCCTTGCTTGAAGAAGCGCCTGCCACCCTGCGCGGGCGTGTACCACCAGCCGGCTACAGGCACCCGCTCTCCGGCTGCGACTCGGTCCGGTCGGAGATCCGGCTGATCGGTGCCGGTGTAGCTGCCGTCGATTTCCTCGAATTCATCGGCAATGGGTTCGACAAAATACCAGTCGCAATCCTTCAGATCGAAGGCCGAACCGGCGATCACTGACGGAGCCACCTTCACCAGATCCGCCTGAATGTCTGACCATCCATAGGGATCCAGATGCCGGTTTGCATCGAGGAAGCGATACAGGCCTTCTGCATCGCCCCACAGTCGCTCTCGACCGAACTGCCGCAGTACGGCTCGTCCAACATCATTGGGGGCCATGGCTGGGAAAAGGTGTCCGTACCCACCAGTCCATGCAAACTGAAGTGAAGCCATGGGGTCATCTTTGGCAACGTAGATACCAGTGCGCGGAGGAACCTGATTGGTTCGCACGACAAAATCTGTGCGGACACGGAATTTTGGGATTCGATGTGAGTCGATCACGCCCTTGTTCCAGAGCAGCCAGAATGAGAAGTCATTCTTGACGGGGGGGCGTGCGACTATGCCGGAGAGCTCCCGTGCATATCTGAAGACGCTTTCGGTGGTGTCACGGAACAGCTTTTCCTGCTCCGGCGTCGCCCAGGCCATCTGGTAGGCGTACTCCTCCAGCATGCGAGCACATTGGTGCTCGCCTGCGACACTGTATTGCTCGATTGAGCGCAGTGCTATGTCCTTGACGATGCCTTCACGAAACTCCATGAGCGCCGGAAAAGCGTACGTCGCGAAGTGTGATGCCGTATTCTGGGAGCTCCAACCTGCCAAGGCTCTGCCCGCCGTATCCAGATGCGATCGCTCATTGAGCATCTGGTCGGTCAGCGCCAGCAGGCTGTCGATCTGCGGCAACAATCCCTTCAGATAATCCATCGAGGTGAAATGATGGATGAGGGCGGCTTGGCGCTTGTGCCAGGGCGTCAATTCCATGGGGCGGGCACGCTTCTGATGGTGCAACTTCGGAAAGGGCAGGCCATGAAGTGCTCGTCAACCCATCGTAGGTGGCGTCTGGTCTGGCGCCCAGATCCAGAAGGTGTCACCCCAGTCGCTGTTGATGGCGGGGAACACATCGCCTTGCTTGAAGAAGCGCCTGCTGCCTTGTGCAGGCGAGTACCACCAGCCGGCCACAGGCGCGCGCTTTCCTGCTGCGACTCGGTCTGGCCGGAGATCCGGCTGATCGGTGCCAGTGTAGCTGCCGTCGATGTCCTCGAATGCGTCGGGGATCGGTTCAACAAAATGCCACTCGCAATCTTCTAGATCGAATGCCGAAACGGCGATCGTTGACGCTGCCAGTTCCGCCAGCGCGGCTTGGACGTCAGACCAACCATAGGGGTCAAGATGCCGGTTCCCGTCGAGGAAGCGATACAGCGCTGCTGCATCTCCCCATAGTCCATCGCGCCCAACCTGCTTCAGGACCGCTCTTCCAATATCATTGAGCGCCATGGCCGGGCATAGTTCTCCGTATCCCCCTGTCCAGGCAAACTGAAGTGAAGCCATGGGGTTGTCTTTTGCGGCGTAGATGCCAGTGCGCGGAGGAGTTTGATTGGTTTGCACGACAATGTCGGTTCGGACGCGGAATCTGGGCACTCGGTGGGTATTGATGATGCTATCGTTCCAGAGATGCCAGTGGACAAAATCATCCATGGTCGACGGGCGAGCAACGATCCGCGATAGTTGGCGAGCATAGTCAAACGCTCTTTCTGCTGTCTCCCGGAAGAGCTTCTCTTGTTCCGGTGTCGCCCAAGTCATCTGGTAGGCGTACTCCTCCAGCATGCGAGCGCATTGGTGTTCACCTGCTCCTCGATACTGCTCGATTGAGCGCAGTGCTATGTCCTTGATGATGCCTTCACGAAACTCCATGAGTGCCGGAAAGGCGTAGGTCGCGAAGTGCGAGGCCGTATTTTGGGAGCTCCAACCTGCCAAGGCTCTGCCTGCCGTATCCAGATGCGAGCGCTCATTGAGCATCTGGTCGGTCATGGCTAGCAGGCTGTCGATCTGCGGCAGCAGGCCCTTCAGGTACTCCATCGAGGTGAAATGATGGATGAGGGCGGCTTGGCGCTTGTGCCAGGGATTGAGTTCCATAGGGATCATGCACGTGCTTCTGATCAATCAGCTCCGGGAGAATCTGGGCGGTGCGTTTCCATCAACCCATCGTCGGTGGCATCTGGTCTGGCGCCCAGATCCAGAAGGTGTCACCCCAGTCGCTGTTGATGGCGGGGAACACATCGCCTTGCTTGAAGAAGCGCCTGCTGCCTTGTGCAGGCGAGTACCACCAGCCGGCCACAGGCGCCCGCTCTCCGGCGGCGACTCGGTCCGGTCGGAGATCCGGCTGATCGGTGCCGGTGTAGCTGCCGTCGATTTCCTCGAATTCATTGGCAATGGGTTCGACAAAATACCAGTCGCAATCCTTCAGATCGAAGGCCGAACCGGCGATCACTGACGGAGCCACCTTTACCAGATCGGCCTGAATGTCTGACCATCCATAGGGATCCAGATGCCGGTTTGCATCGAGGAAGCGATAGAAGGCTTCGGTATCCCCCCACATGCGTTCTCGACCGATCTGCTTCAGAATGGCTCGTCCCACATCGTTGAGGGCCATGGCCGGGCAAAGTTGTCCATATCCACCGGTCCATGCAAACTGAAGTGAAGCCATAGGATCGTCCTTGGCGACGTAGATGCCAGTGCGCGGGGGAGTTTGGTGAGTGTGCGCGCAGATATCTGTTCGAACACGAAATGCGGGAATATGTTGCGTGTCTGCGGCGCTCTCGTTCCAGAGTAGCCAATATATGAAATCGTCCATGGTCGAAGGGCGAGAAACAATGCTCGAGATTTGTCGGGCATACCTGAACACTCTTTCTGTGGTCTCGCGGAACAGTTTTTCCTGCTCCGGCGTCGCCCAGGCCATCTGGTAGGCGTACTCCTCCAGCATACGAGCACATTGGTGTTCACCTGCTCCTCGATACCGCTCGATTGAGCGTAGAGCTATGTCTTCAACCACACATTCCCGGAACTCCATCAGTGCAGGATAGGCATACGTCGAAAAATGCGATGCCGTATCTTGTGATTCCCAACCCGCCAAGGCTCTGCCAGCTGTATCCAGATGCGAGCGCTCATCAAGCATCTGGTCGGTCATGGCTAGCAGGCTGTCGATCTGCGGCAGCAGGCCCTTCAGGTACTCCATCGAGGTGAAATGATGGATGAGGGCGGCTTGGCGCTTGTGCCACGGATTCAGTTTCAGATATTGAATTTTCATGGTCAGCGGTTCATTTTCTGGCCGGAGATGTTCGGTAGACCCAGCTTTACATCATTCATTTGAGTACCAAAGTCGCTTGTCCCCCAGCCGGTGTCCATCGGGCCGAGAATGCGGGGGTTGTTGATCTTGGTCCGCAGGCTGACGTATTTCACCTGCTCATGCGGAGGAAGCAGCTTCCATTTGTCATAGGTCATGCTGCTCCTGGTCATGGCACCGGTTGCTTCATTGACGGCGTAGTACTCAGAACTATCGGCCAACGTCCTCTTTCCCGGCTTGCCGGCAGCGTCGTATTCAAATGCGGCGTCGAACTTGATCTGTTCGTAGCCGCCTTCAAGGTGGTGATCCGGCAGAACGTCTTTCTTCTGGGCAGATGCCGGGCCGCGCCACACCTTCAGTTCTTCTCCTGCCTTGAGCTCATAGACGACGAACTGTCCATTGGGGTTCCAGTCTGGCCAGACGGCCAGATGCCTTCGCCAGGTGGCCCTCGGGTCGGCTGACTTCATGATCGTATTGAAGACTTCTTCGGTAACCCAGTCCGCACCTGCGCTGAAGTTCGTCGGTGAGACCACGCGATACAGCTTTGCAGGACCCTTGATCGTATCGGCGCGCATGCCTTTGGCGAAACTTTCGATCTGGCCATCAGTAAGTCTTGGGAAGCCCTTATCCGCCATTTCGTCTACACGTACACGCAACCTCGCTGGAACCAACGGCAGGTTCTTCGTTGGCTCTCCCTTCCCAAGCCACGAAGGCGGCGGATCAACCCGCCGCATCAACGTCACGGCATGTGCTTCGGGCAGCGTTCCGGTGAAATGGAAATTGCCGGCGTTGACGATGCCGCGCCGCTGCACCATGTCTTCGAATTCAAGGCGCTTGATGATCGTGTCAAGGATGCGCTGTACGGGCGCCAGTACTTTTCCGATGTAGTTGTCTGCGATCTTCCGGATGCCAACGACCAGATCGATGGTCTCCTGGGCACGGCGCCCCACCATCGGGATGTCGGCCACCTTGCCCAGCAGGCTACGCATCAGCAGCACGGCGCGATCGAAGGCTTTCAACAGCTGTGCCTTGGTCACCCGTGCACGCACGATGCGGGTCTGCTTCGCCAGCTCATGGAACACGCGGTCCCAGCGCAGTGCTTTCCAGTATTGGGCGACCTCACGTCGGCGCAGGAGCGTGATGACCCAGCTCATGGCCTCATCCACAGCGCGCACAAGATGGTTCAAGCCGAAGCGGCGGATGAAGAGGAAGAAAATCTTCAATACACCCTTCAACAGCGAGCCCAGCGTGGGGATCAGGCCGATCAGGGTCAGGACCAGCGCGATCCAGGCCCAGGAATTGCTCTTGTCGTCGTTGATCTGCTTGCAGTTGGCAATGATGTCTCGGACGTCGCAGACCTGGTCCACGCCGGGGATCATTGAAATGGCGGTGTCGAATACGACCTGCCCGGTGCTGCGCTCCTGGTTGAAGTCCCCCTGGATCGACTCCCACAGCCATGCGAAGACGTTCTTGCCGCCGTCGACAGCACTCCTGTACTGCTCGCTGATGAAGGCGAGCGCTTCGCGAAGCTGCTGCAGGGTGACGGGGGCTGCCTGATTGGGGAGATCGGTGCGCGAATCACCCACGGCCCGCACCCTGTTGAGGGTTGGCGATCAGCTCGAGGTCGGGCCAGTTGTCTTCCGTATCAGCGCTGCGGGGTTCATAGACGACCTTCTCTACCTCCTGCTTCGGGATGGGCTCATGGTGGGCCTTGCCGGCAACATCCAGCTTTCCCTTGATGACCGAGCCGTTCCTGAAGTGGATTTCGTAAGGAGTACCTGCCATGGCCTGTTGTGTTTCCACATCGCGGTAGTCCAGCGCGATCCAGTCGGGAATGCGCTGAAGCCCTCCAGGAAGCGGAGGGATGAACGGGACAGCGTGCTCCCCCCCCATGAACGGATGCTCGCCCGCCTTGACCTTGAACTCGCCCGGGCAGCTGAAGGTGATGTTGCCGCCCTCCAGC